>NZ_WBSL01000003.1:132500-308062 GCF_009377345.1 Deinococcus terrestris
CGACGACCTCGCGCGAGAGGCCCTTGGGCGCCTTGACGGCGTACCGCTCGGGGCTACTCCAGCCGTACTCGTAGTCCTTGTTGATGTTGGCGACTTCGGGATTGGTCATTTGGAAGCTCCTTGGGAGGAGGAAAGGTTCAGTCGCCCGCGACCGCGAGCTGCTTGACCCAGTCGTAGCCCTCGCTGTCGAGGCGCTGGGCGAGTTCGGGGCCGCCCGACTGCACGACGCGCCCGTCCACGATGATGTGGACCCGGTCGGGCACGATGTAGTTCAGCAATCTCTGGTAGTGGGTGATGATCAGGCCGCCGAGATTCGGCCCACGCAGGCTGTTCACGCCCTTGGCGACGATCTTCAGGGCGTCCACGTCGAGGCCGGAGTCGGTCTCGTCCATGATGATGTAGTTGGGGTCCAGCATTAGCATCTGGAGAATCTCGTTGCGCTTCTTCTCGCCGCCGGAAAAGCCCTCGTTGAGGTAGCGCTCGACGATGCTCTCGTCCCACTCCAGGGTCTTCAGGGCGCTCGTCAGCTTGCCGTAGAACTCGGTGAAGCTGACCTCCTCGCCCTCGGCCTTGCGGGCCTGCATGGCGAGGCGCAGGAAATTGGCGATGGTCACGCCAGGAATCTCGACCGGGTACTGGAAGGCCAGGAAGACGCCGAGGCGGGCACGCTCGTCGGGCTCCATCTCCAGGATGTTCTGACCGTCGACCAGCACCTCGCCCTCGGTCACGGTGTACTCGGGGTCGCCCACGATCACCTTGGCGAGGGTGCTCTTGCCGTTGCCGTTCGGCCCCATGATCGCGTGCAGTTCGCCGCGCGGCACGACGATGTTGACGCCCTTCAGGATGGGCTGGTCGCCGACGGAGGCGTGGAGGTTGCGGATTTCCAGTTGGGGCGTGGCGAGCTGGTGCGGCTGATCGGTCATGAAGGCTCCTTTGGTGGGGGTCACTCTTCTTGAGAATGATTCCTAGTTATGGGGGTATTCTACCCACTCTGCCCCCTAAAGTCGAGTGAGTTGGTGCGGATTCGGGACGTGTGTTGCGGAGGCGGCGGGTGCGTCCCGGTGGGCGCCGGGACGTGGTGGGGGCCGTCAGGTAGACAGGGTGCGGGCCGGGGGCGCGGGGAGCAGCGCCGCTTCCAGTTCGCCCAGCCAGGCCTCCTCCACCCCATGCGGGCACAGCGGGTCGTCCAGCGCGGCGCGGCCCCGGGCGAGCACCTCCGGCACCTCCGCGTGGCGGCCCTCGGCCAGGAGGATGACGGCCTCGGCGCGGGCGCGGCTGCTGTCCGGGAGCAGGGGGGTGGCGGGCACGGCGCTCAGAGCGGCGCGGGCGGCGGCGGCGTCCCCCCGGCGGGCAGAAACGTACGCTTGCTCGGCCAGGAAGCCAGCCCGCAGCAGGGGCGGCTGGCCCTCGGTCAGGGCCAGGGCATCCTCCAGGTGCCGCGCCGCCCCCTCCAGATCGCCGTGGTCGGCGGCGACCTGTGCCCGGTACTGCCGGGCCGTGGCGTCGAAGAGGGGCGCGTGCAGGGCCGCGAGCAGTTCGGGCGGCCAGTCGCGGGGGCGCTGCCGGATCGCGGCGGCGGCCAGGGCCAGCAGGGCCGCTTCCGGGCGGGCGGTGGCCGAGCCGGGCCGCAACCGCCGCCAGCGGGCACCGTCGGGCAGCAGGCCGGGTCCGGTGAGGGGCAGGGCCGAGACCAGGTTGAGGAGCAGGCCCACTCCCGCCACGGTCCACAGGACGGTGCTCGCGTTTCCCTGCGCGGCCAGCGCCAGGGCCGCGCACGCCACGCTGAACAGCAGGCCCACCAGCGGCCCCCCCGCGATCATGTGGCGGTACCGGCGGGCGAGGTCGTCCAGGGCCAGGCCAGGCGGGGGCATCATGTACGCGAACCCCAGCGCCGGGACGCGGCTGCGGCGCCAGCGGCGCTGCTGGGGCCACCAACTGACCGGGCCGATTCCCAGCACGCGCAGGTGCAGGCCCACCCGACGGCCGAACCAGGCGTGCCCCAGTTCGTGGACCAGGACCTGAAGCGGCCACCCCAGCGCCAGCCCCAGCAGCACGGCCCACAGCGGCGCCCCGGAGCTGAAGAGGGCGTCGCCGATGAAGAACCCCAGCAGACCGCCTCCTACCGCGCTCAGGACGGTGGTGAGTGGCGACCGGGTCCGGGGCGGCTTCGGCGTCATACGGGGGGCATTCTAGAGGCGCTGCCTGTGGCCCACGGTCCACCCCAGCACACAGGGCGTGTCCGTCCCGGATGAGCGCCTGATCAGCTTCTTTCACGCTTGCCACGCGCCCGCGTGCTACCCGTGAGGGCCATGAACGTCGTCGAGCTTTTGCGGGCCGCTGGCCCCCTGCTGTGGGTGCTGGCCGCGCTGTCCGTGTACGTCGTCTACACCGCTGCCGTGCGGGCGCAGGCGCTGGCCCGACTGGGCCGCGACCCGGACGCCCTGATCGAGCGGGCGCGGGCCATTACCGCCGAGAGCGGCCCGGCGGCGGCGCTAGCGGAAGTGGACCGCGCCGCGCACCCTGGCTCGGCCGTCCACGTGCTGCGGGCGGGGCTGGGCCGCGCCGACCGTGGCCCGGAGGCGGCGCAGGCCGCAATGAACTCGGCCCTGCTCGCCGAAGACGCCCGGCTCTACGCGGGCCTCCCGGCGCTGGGCACTGCCGCGCAGATCGCGCCGCTGCTGGGGCTGCTGGGCACCGTGATCGGGATGGTGCGGTCCTTCCTGGTCTTCGCGGACACCGCCGCCCCCACGCCCGATCAGCTCGCGCAGGGAATCAGCGAGGCGCTGGTCAACACGGCGGCGGGACTGATCGTGGCGGTGGTCGCCTACGTTGCCCGCAACGCGCTCAAGGCCCGCGCCGACCGGATCGCCACCGGGGCCGAACGGGTGCGCGAGGAGGTTCCAGCGTGGCTGGCGGGCCGGAACCGGGGCATGGTGCCGGAGGTGGCGCTGCATTTCGACCCGGTTCCGGCAGCCGGAGCCACGCGGTGAGGCGGCGCTTCCGCGAGGGCAGCGAGGGGGGCGTGACCTTCGACTTCGCCCCGATGGTGGACATCGTGCTGCTGCTGCTGATCTTCTTCTTCCTGACGAGCAGCCTGGGGGCGCGGCAAAACGCCTTGCCCCTTGACCTGCCCCGCGCCAGCGCGACCGTGCAGGAGACGCCGGAGCTGCCCATCGTGAGCGTGGACCGCTCGGGCAAGATTTTCCTGAATGGGAAGGAAACGACGCTGACCCGGCTGGGCGGGCGGCTGGAGCCGCTGGTAAAGTCGTCCGGCGGGCTGGTGGGCCTGCGGGCCGACGAACGCGGCAATTACGGGACGGTGGTGCGCGTGATGGACGAGATCAAGAAGGCCGGGGGCGAGCGTCTGGCGCTGGGCACCCGCGACGCGGAGGAGTAACCCCATGACCACCCTGCCCAGCCCCCCGCCGCCCCCACCCAACCCCGAGCGCCGCGACCAGCTCCGCGCCGCCGGGGTCACGCTGGCCCTGCATGGGGCGCTGCTGCTGGGGCTGCTGGCGGTGCGGCCCGACGGGCGCCTCGCGGCCGCCAGCCCGCCCGACCTCGACCGCGCTCCGCTGGAAGTGGTGACGCTGGCGCCGCCGCCCACCCCTGCCGCCGTCCTGACGCCGCCCCCCCGCGTGGAGCCACCCGCGCCCACCGCCCGGTCTGAGACGCCCCCACCCCCGCAGGCCGAGGCCCCGGTGGAGGAGGCCGCCCCGATTCCGGCCCCCGAGCCTGCCCCGCCGCCCCCACCCCCGGCCCTACCCCCGGAGACGCGGGCCACCCCCGAGCGGACCCCGCCGCCCGAGCCGGACCCCGTACCCGCGCCCCAGCCGCAGCGGGCGGCCCCGCAGTCCCCGGCCCCGGCGGCGAGCCGAACCACCCCCGTCCCACCGTCAGCGCCACGTGCGGCGGCCCCTGCCCCGGCGACCGCGAGCACCCCCGACCCCGCCCGCCCCGCGAGCGCGGCCCCGGACGCTCCGGCCCCCTCGCCCACCCCCGCCGGAGCGCCCGCCCCCGAGGCCGCCCCGCAGGAACTCGCCCCGGAAGCGTCGGCGGGAGCGCCGAGCGGGTCGGGCCTGTTCGTGCCGGAAGCGGAGGCCCCCAGCCAGGCCACCCCGCTCGACGAGGTGCCCACCGAGGCCGAGGCCCGTGCCGGGACCCCTGAGCCGTCCGCCCCCGCCGAGACGGTCGCCACCCTGCCCCGCCGTGAGGACGCGGCCCCGGCGAGTGCACAGGAAACGGCCGCACCCGCTCGCGGCAGTGCCACCGCCAGCGAGGAACCCGCGCCCGCCCGTGGGACTGGGTCCGCCTCCACCGAGGCAGGTGGCGAGAGCGCCCCAGCACGCGGCAGCCAGGGCACTCCGGCAGCCGGGGAGACGGCCGAAGCCGCCCGCGCCGCCGCCCGCGCCCCCCAGGGCACCGCGCCCGACGCGCCCCTCGCCCCGCGCGGCACCCAGGCCCCCGGCACGCCCGAGGCGGTCGCCGGACGCGCGGGCACCGTGAGCCGCACCCCCCAGGAGACGGCCCCCGACGCGCCTGCCGCGTCCCGTCCGGCAGCGGGCGCGTCGGGCGGAAGCGCGGCCCCCGTGGCCTCGGCGCGGCCTGCCCCCTCGGCCCCGGCGACCGCTCCGGCTGAGTTGGCGGGGGGCCGGGGAACGGCGGCGACGCCCGCCCCGGTTCCCGGCGAAGCCAGCCCCCCCACCCGTGGGGCGGCGGGTCAGGGGACCTCCCCGGCCCCTGCCGCCGACACCGCCCGGCCTGGCCCGGCTCCCGGCACGCCCGCCGGAACAGGGGAGGGGACGGCCAGCCCGACCCCCCGCGCGGGCACCGCGACCACGCCCCCGGTCACTCCCGCCGCGCCCGCTGCCGGGAGTGGGGGAGCCGGAAGTACTCCCGCCGCCCCCGCCGAGACGCCCCGCGCCTCCACAGGAGCGGGGTCGGGCAGCGGCTCCGGCCCGGCCCCCGAACCTGGCCCCGGCGCCGGGCGCGGCGGTTCGGGCGGCACGGCGAGCGGTCCCGGCGGCAGCGGCACGACCCCGACTGGCGGGCGTCCGGGTAGCAATGGCGCGGGCGGCTCCACTGGAACCGGCGAGGCCCCCGGACGTGGCGGCAGCGGTGCCCCCGGCGGTGGGGGCGGCACGGGCGGCGGCGAGGTGGCCCGCGCGGGCGGGGGCAGCGGGGCGGCGGCGGGGACCGAGACACGCCCCCTGGCCTGCACCGTCGTCGTGGACGTGCGGGGGCTGGGCCGCTTTGACCGTGACATGACCAGTCACGTCTACGACGCCTCGGGCACCCAGCTCTGGCCCGACGCGGCGCTGGTGCGTGGCGTGTCTTCCCAGCTCGTCAACGAGGGCAACCTCCACACCTACGCGACCTCAGAAGGGCAGCTCGGCGCCTTCCAGAACATCACCCGCGTCAAGGCCACGCGCGTGCAGGCCCCCCGCATCGCCCCCAACTCCCCGGTCCGCACCGACGTGGTCCTGAATGCCGCCGCCGCCGCCCAGTTCCGCTCGGCGGGCGCGGCCTGCCGGGTCGTCTACCTCAAGGACGCCTGATCCCCGGACCCCTCCGGGTCAGCCTCCCGTCATTCCCCTTTGTTATGAGGTTCACCATGCGTAAAACTGCCCTGCTTTCCCTCGCCGTGCTGCTCTCCGCGCCCGCCCTCGCCTGGGTGCCCAAGCTGGAGGAGACGACCGCCAAGAACGTCATCGACGGCGCGTATGGCCGCCGCGACGCGGTGCCCACCTACCAGACCATCGACCTGAACGTCAAAGACGGCCAGTTCGTCTCGGGGGCGGGGGCGGTCAAAGCCTTCGACGGCGGCGACAAGTGCGTGGCCGATTGGCTCGCCGCGCCGACCGATTTTAAGGCCGGGAGCCGTCCGCTGGCGGTCACCGCGAGCGGGCAGGCCGACCAGCTTTACTTCCAGGCGGTCGAGGCCCGCGACAACTTCAAGAACCTCAGCGCCGCCGACGCGCTGGGGGCTGACTTGGCCGGGAAGAGGCTCGCAGATGGCCTGCTGCGTGTGGACGTGCAGGTGCGTGGCCTGCCCAATGAGAAGAAGCGGGATGCCTACAGCGTCTTCCTCAAGGGGGCTGATGGAAAGCCCGTCAAATGGACTCGCCGCTCCTTCGTCAACGACTGGAAATCCATGAACGGTGCCAGCGCCACTCAAACCACTACGGCAACAGCAACGACGACTGCCACGACAACAACTTCTGCAAACTCCAGCACCACCACGGCAACGACCACGGTGACCTCCAGCCCCGTCGCGTTGCAGGGGCCATTGGAGGGCACCCTCGTGTACTACTTCGAGCCGCTGAAAGCCGGACTGGGGGCCAGCGACAAAGTTGAACTCCTGATCCGCACCGAGGCAGACACCAACTGTGCCTACAGCGTGACGCTGGACCTGGGCAGCTTCCAGTAAGTCGGGTAACGGGGGGCAGGGGCCGAAGCTGGCGCCTGCCCCCACCCTTTGGCCTCTGCCACAATGCCCCCGTGGCTGCCTCCCCCTCCTCCTTCCCGCTGCTCGCCGTGGATATCGGCAACACCAGCACGGTGCTGGGCCTTGCGGACGCCTCGCTGACCCTCACGCACACCTGGCGGGTGCGGACCAACCGCGACCATCTGCCCGACGACCTCGCGCTGCAACTCCGGGGCCTGTTCGCGCTGGCCGGGGCCGAGTCGCCCCGCGCCGCCGTGCTGAGCAGTGTGGCGCCGCCGCTGGGCCAGAACTACGCGCTGGCGCTGCGTCGGCACTTCCGGGTGGAAGCCTTCGAGGTCAGCGCCGAGAATCTGCCCGACGTGACGGTCGAACTCGATCAGCCGGGCGCGGTGGGGGCCGACCGCCTCGCCAACCTGTTCGGGGCCGAGCGCTACCTGGGCGGGCACGAGTACGCGGTCGTCGTGGATTTCGGCACCTCGACCAACTTCGACGTGATCGGGCGCGGACGGCGCTTTCTGGGGGGCGTGCTGGCGACTGGGGCGCAGCTCAGTGCCGACGCCCTTTTCTCGCGGGCGGCCAAGCTGCCGCGCATCACGCTGGAGGCGCCGCGTACCGCCATCGGCAAGAACACCACCCACGCCCTGCAATCCGGCCTCGTCTTCGGGTACGCCGAGATGGTGGACGGCCTGCTGCGCCGCATCCGTGCCGAGCTGCCGGGGGAGGCCGTCGCGGTCGCCACGGGCGGCTTCTCCCGCACGGTGGAGGGGATCTGCCGCGAGATCGACCACTACGACGAGACACTGACCGTGCGTGGCCTGCTGGAGCTGTGGGCCAGCCGTCCCGACCGAACATAAGCTGCCGGCAAATGCCCCGGCGCGTTCGGGGCACGCGGCGCAGAATGTGGGCGTGAATACCAAAACGGCGGCCCAGATTCAGGTCTTGCTGGAGGAGCGGCAGCTTCCAGAGCACGCCCGCGTGGTCATGAGCGGCAACCACGCGGTGCCGTGGCGTCTCCTCGAAATCGTGGACGGGACGCTGCCAGGCTACCGCCTGAACGCACTCAACGCCCCGCGTGGCCTCCCGCGCCGCGACGGGGTGAGCTACGAGACCTCCTTCGTGGGACCGGGGATGCGCGGCAGCGTTCGCCTGAGCTACACGCCCGCCCGGCTCTCGCAGGTGCCGCTGCTGTTCTCCACCACCCGCCCGCCCGACGTGCTGCTGCTGCACGTCTCCGCGCCGCGCGGCGGGAAGGTGTCGCTGGGCACCGAGGTCAACATCCTGCCCGCCGCCATCGAGGCGTGCCGGGCACGCGGCGGCCTGATCCTGGGGCAGCTCAACCCGCAGATGCCCTACACCTTCGGGGACGGGGAGTACGACGTGGGCCTCTTCGACGGGCTGTTGGACACCGACGAGGCCCTCGCCTCGCCCCCCACGCGCGGGGAGTCGGCGGCGAGCGCGGCCGAGTCGGCGGCCCTGATCGGGGAGCGGGTGGCCGCCCGCGTGGCCGACGGCGCGACCCTGCAACTCGGCATTGGGGAGGTGCCCGACGCGACCCTGCCCGGCCTGAGCCGCCGCCGCCGACTGGGGGTATGGTCCGAGATGTTCAGCGACGGCATCCTCAGCCTCGACGCGGCCGGAGCGCTGGACCCGGACCGCCTCGTCGTGGCGTCCTTCGCCTTCGGCTCACCGGAGCTGTACCGCTGGCTCGACGGCAACGAGCGGGTCATCATGCGCCGCACGGAAGTCACCAACGACCCCGCCCAGATCGCCCGGCAGCCCGGCATGACCAGCGTGAACACGGCCCTCCAGATCGACCTCTTCGGGCAGGCCAACGCCAGCCGCATCGGCGCCCGCATCCACTCGGGCTTCGGCGGACAGACCGACTTCATCGTGGGGGCGCTGCACTCGCCCGGCGGTCAGGCGATCATGGCGCTGCGGTCCTGGCACCCCAAGGCGCAGGTGTCCACCATCGTGCCCATGCTTCAGGAACCCACGACCTCCTTCCAGCCCACCGCCGTGGTCACCGAGCAGGGCGTCGCGGAAATTCTCGGCCACGACGAGAAGGCGCAGGCAGCCGCCCTGATCGAGCACGCCGCCCACCCCCACGCCCGCGCCTACCTGTGGGAGGAAGCGCGTCGCCTCGGCCTGACCTAGGGCGCATGGACCAAAGAAGGAAGGTGGGAGACGTGCCGCGTGTCTCCCACCTTCCTGCGTAAGCCCCGCTCTACACGTTAGATGCCCAGCGTCAGCAGCATCACCTTGTGAATCGCCCAGCCCAGCGCGATGCACACCGGAATCGTGAAGATCCAGGCCTGCACGATGCGTCCGGCGACCTGCCACTTGACCTTGCGGAAACCCTTGGTGGTCCCCACGCCCATGATCGAGGTCGAGATGGTGTGCGTAGTGCTGACCGGGATACCGAGCTGGGTCGCGCCCACGATGATTGCGGCGGCGCTGGCCTCGGCGACGAAGCCGTCGACGGGTTTGAGGTCCACGACCTTGAAGCCCATCGTCTTGATGATGCGCCAGCCGCCCACGGCGGTGCCCAGGCCCATCGCCGCCGCCGCCGAGAGGATGATCCACAGCGGCACCTCGCTGACCTGGGTGCCCAGGTAGGCGCTTAGCGCGAAGGTCATGATGCCCATCGCCTTTTGCGCGTCGTTGCCGCCGTGCGAAAAGGCCATGAACGCCGCTGAGCCGATCTGAAGCCAGCGGAAGGTGCGCGTGACCGTGCGCGGGCGCATCCACCGGAGCACCAGCCACGAGAGCAGCGCCATGAACACGATGGGCACGATAAAGCCCAGGGCCGGGCTGCTCACCAGGCCGATCAGGGTCTTGCGGACGCCTGCGGGAATGATGATCTCCCAGCCGCCCGAGGCGACCCCCGCCCCCACCAGGCTGAAGATCAGGGCGTGGCTGGAGGAGCTGGGCAGCCCCTTCCACCACGTGAACAGGTTCCAGATGATCGCGCTCAGGAGGGCCGCGCCCGTCAGGCCCAGGGTGGCGAACTCCTGCGGCACGATGTCGGTGGCGATGGTCTTGGCGACCGCCGTGCCCGCGAGCGCCCCGACCACGTTCAGGACCGCGGCCATGGCGATGGCCTGCGCGGGCGTGAGCACCTTGGTGGCGACCGAGGTGGCGATGGCGTTGGCGGTGTCGTGAAAGCCGTTGATAAAGTCAAAGGCCAGCGCCAGCGCGATGATGATGACAAATCCGATCAGGGCCGCTTCCATAGGTCAGAGGCCCCCGCTCACGCGTTCTTGAGCAGAATGCTCTCGACCGTCTTGGCGACCCTCTGCGCCTGGTCGGAGGCTTCCTCGATCAACTCGACGATCTCGCCGCCGCGCATCGCCCGGATCATGCCCGCCACGTCGTGGACGCCGACATACAGCTCGCGCTGCATCTGGTCACTGATCAGGTCGCCCTCGTCCTCCAGCTGGCGAATCTGCTGCGCCAGCGCGGCGAGTTCGCGGACGCGGTCCTTGCTCTCGATCAGGGGCATCCCCTGTGCGAGAAGTGCACACTGTCCTTCCACCACCCGCGCGAGCTGCGCCATCTGCGGCAGCGGACGCTCCACCCCGTAGAGGCTGAGCTTGCGGGCGGCGTCTTCCAGACTGTCCACGAGGTCGTCGAGTTCGTGGTTCAGCGAGATGATGTCCTCGCGGTCGAAGGGCACGATAAAGGACTCGGCCAGCATGTTGGTCACTTCGCGGCCGATGCGGTCGCCCTCGTGTTCGAGGTCGCGGATGCGGCCCACCTTCGCCTCGACATCGGTGTAGTTCTCGAGCAGTTCCACCAGCGCCTGCGCCGTCACGTGGGCGTTGCGGGCGGCCTCGGCGAACTTGGCGCTGAACTGCGGGTTTTTGGGCATGAATTTAGACAGAACCATGACAATCCCCTCCGATTCTCCGGCCCTTTGTCAGCCCCGTGTCAGGCGGAAGCGGGAAGGGCCAGCGAACAGGGGAGCCTGACGGTGAGGCTCCCCGGTGAACCGAGTCTAAACCTTTAGCGCACGGTGACAGGAACCGTGAAGGTAGCCCGGCGCTGCTCGTCGGCGCTGCCGATGGTGTTCGCGCCGGGGGGCGTACTGCCCGCGTCAGGAATGATGTCGCCCGCGCCGTAGCCGGGGCCGCCGAAGATCCCGCCCACCACGTTCACGCCCGCCGCCGGAGGACCGCTCAGGCCCAGGCTGCTCCAGGGAATCGCCAGTTCGACGGTCTGGGCGGGCAGCGTCCCCGAAGTGCCGATGGTGTAGCCGCTCGCCGCGACTTCCGGCGTAGCGGTGTCACTCTCCACGCGCCGAACCTGTGCTCCCTCGTTGCCGTAGCGGGCGATAAAGGCATCCACGCCGCCCATGCCGCCGCCGAAGGTCGCCGCTTGCCGCCACGCCTCGAAACGGTCGGCCTGCGCCGCGCCGCCCTCCTTGTAGTCGAGGTACAGGATGGCACTGTTCCCCGACACCCGGTAGGTGTACGCGAGGTAGAGGTACTGCGCGTCGCTGTCGGCCCGCAGGGTCTGCCAGTTATTGTCGGCTCCGAACACGCCCTCGCTGGGACTCTGCACATTGACCTTGGGGGCGGCCCAGTCGCTCAGGTCGCCGTCAATGCGGTACTTGCCGACCTGCGGCCCCTGCGCCCCGGCCCGCGACAGCGCGAAGTCCACGCCCGCAGCAGGTGCGGTGGTCTGCCGGGTTGCCTCCGCGAGGCCCTCGGCGCTGGCCTTCAGGGTCTGTGGTCCGGCCGGAACGAACAGGGTATAGGAGCCGTCGGGGAAGGTCAGGGCGTAGTTGACCTTGGGGTCAGCGGAGGTGGCCTCCACCAGCGCCCCCTCCAGCGCCTGCCCCTCGCCGGTCACGCGGCCCTCGATGACGGCGCCGGGCACCGGCTGGCTGATGAAGTCGTAGGTGCCGCTGTAGCTGTTTCCCGCCGTGCCCACCACGTAAGAGCGGTCGGCCTGGTCGGGTCCCTCGTATCCGCTGTTCTTCGCACGGGGATGGTCGTTTCCGAACTTGAACTTGACCTCGCGGAAGAGGGGCAGCTCGATCTCGGTCTTCCAACGCCCGCGCTCCTCCTGCGTCATGGGGTACTCGACCTGCGAGCCGGTGTCGAAGCGCCGCAGTTCGATGGGGCCGTTGCCCTGGCTGCGGGCGTCCACCGTGAAGGTGACCCTGACCGTGTTGCTCGCGCTGGGGGTGGCGGTGACTGCCGTGCCCCGGCTCTCGGCGCCCTGCGCGTCCACCGTGACCACCCGGAAGGTCGTCTGCTGGTCGTTGGCGAGGCCACGCACGAGGTAGCTTGTCTGTTCGCGTCCCAGCGGGGCGAAGTTCAGCAGCCGCTCGGCCCCGCTGCCCGTGCGGGCGTAGACCCGGTAGCCCGTGACGGCGGGGTCGCTGGGGGCCGTCCAGCGCAGTTCGGCCGCCCCGTCCCCGGCCCGCGCGGTCACGCCGCTCACCTCGGGGAGACGGGGGTTGACGGTGCCCGCGCTGCCCGGCGTGCCCGCCACCGCGAGCGCGGCGCGGGGGGGAACGGTGCCCACCAGCCGCCCGCCCTCCACCCGCAGGTCGGAGGTCCGCCCGGTGACTTCGGTCAGCGCCCCCGCCCCGAAGGTGCCCAGCAGCGGCAGGCCGCCCCCCGGCAGCGTGGCGAGGTCGAGGGGCGTGTCCCCGTTGTTCAGCACGACCACGACGGGCCGCTCGCCGCTCAGCACCCGGCGGTAGGCCAGCAGGGGTGCTCCCCCGTTGGGCCGCCACAGCTCCTGCTGGGCGCCGCGCGTCAGGGCCGGGTACTTCTGCCGGGCGGCGGCCAGCGCTCCCAGGCGCTCGTCGAGCGTGCTGCCCGCCAGCGCCGCGAAGTTCATGTCCTCGCGGTTGCCCTGCCCGGCGGGGTGGTCGTAGGGGTCGCCCAGCCCCGGCTGCGCGATCTCGGTGCCCTGCCAGACGCTGGGCGTGCCGCGCGAGGTATAGATCAGGCTCAGCGCGAGGTCGAGGCGCTCGGCGGCCTGCGGGGCGCTGCCCCCCCGCGACTGCACCTCGCTGACGAAGCGGCGCACGTCGTGGTTGTCCACGAAGGTGGTCAGCCGGGTGGGATCGCGGTACACGCCGTCTTGCGCGAACACGTCGGCCACCCGCCCCAGGTCGCCGCCCGCGCCCGAAAGCTGGTCCTTGATGGCGAAGTACAGCGGAAAGTCAAAGACGCTCGGCGCCCCCAGATCGTTCATGAAGTGTGCCAGCCGCGCTGGGCTGGGGTCGAAAATCTCGCCCACCGACCACAGCTTGCGGGGATCGCCCGCGCCGCCCGCCGCGAAGAACTGCTGCCAGTAGCTGTCCGGCACGTGCTTCATGGTGTCGATCCGCAGCCCGTCGATCCCCGTCTCGCGCTGCCAGAAGCTCACGAAGCTGTTGAGGTACCGGGTGACCTCGGGCACCTCCTGAATGAAGTCGGGCAGCCCGGCGAGGCACTGGGTCACGTCGTCCTGGCCGCATTCCTGACCCGTGCGAAACCAGTCCGGCTTCTCGGTGACCAGCTTCGCCCCGTAGCCCGCGTGATTGACCACCACGTCCTGAATGATCTTGATGTCGTTGCGGTGGGCAGTGCGGATCAGGGCCTTGTACTCGTCCAGGGTCCCGAAATGCGGGTCCACCTGAAAGAAGTCCTCGGCCCAGTAGCCGTGGTACCCCGCGAAGGGGCGGCCCTGGTGCGGCCCTGACGCCGTCTCGATGGCGGGCACCTGAAGCACGACCGGGCTGATCCAGATCGCCGTGAAGCCCATGCGCTTGAAATACCCTTCCTCGATCTTGGCCTTCAGGCCCGCGAAGTCGCCGCCGTGCCACGCGAGCGGATTGGTGCGGTCGGCGCGGTCCCCGGCGTTCCGGTTCGCGCCATTGTCGTTGGCGGGGTTGCCGTTCGCGAAGCGGTCGGTCATGGCGAAATAGATCGCGTCGTCGCGCCAGTCGGTGTCTGCGCCGCGGGAGGGGTTCGTCAGGGTGCCGCAAGCCGCGAGGGTCAGGGTGAGGGCCGCCAGGGCGCCCGCACGCCCCATCTGCTGGAAGCGTTTCATGATGCCTGCATTGGACGCCGGAAGCCGAGGCCGTGTCAATGCGTGAGTTGGGAGGGGGGGCGCGGACCCTCAGCCCGGCGCCACCTCGACCCGGTGCCCGCCGCCCGCCTGCGCGTCCCGCAGGGCGGCTTCGGCCCGCGCGAGCGCCTGGGTCCCGGTGCTCATCACCGCGAGGCCCACGCTCACGGTAACCACCCGCCCGGCCAGGGGGCGCGAGGCCACCCGCAGCCGCAGCCGCTCGGCCACCACCCGCACCGCGAGGGGGTCGGTGGTCGGGAGCAGGACGGCGAAGGTGCCTTCTCCCAGGCACACCACCGGGTCGCCTGACCGGGTGGCCGCCGCCAGCGTGCGGGCGAGGTGGGCCCGCACCGTCTGCACGAGCACCGCGCCGCCCTCCCGTTCCAGTTCCGGCAGATCGTCCACCGCCACCACGGCCACCGCGACCGGACGGCGCAGCGTCCTCAGTCGCCGCTCCAGCGGGCGCCGCAGCGGCAGGCCCGTCAACTCGTCGAACTCGCCAGGCTGGATCTCGCTCCAGGGACCCCGGCGGTCCTGGGCGCGGGTCAGTGTGGCCTCCTGCCCCAGGAGCGCCAGGCCTCCGACCAGCAGCAGTTGCGCGAGCAGCGCGAGAATCAGGCCGCTCTCGCCCGTGCCTGGCAGCACCCGCACCCCATACAGCGCCCCCAGTACCCCGGTGACTCCCAGTGCGCCACGCGCCACCCGGCGGCCCAGGGAATAGTCCAGCAGCCAGCCTGGCGCCAGCAGCCCCAGCACGAACCACGGCAGCAGCAGCCCCAGCAACTCCGGTCCCCCATCCACGACGTGCGGCGCGAACAGCCCCAGTGCCAGCCGACCCAGCAGGAACGTCCAGCCCCCCAGCAGCAGCAGCCGGTCGAGCACCCCCACCGGGCAGCGTGGCAGGGCCGAGAGCACCAGGGCCACGGCCAGCACGGCGGCCAAGCCTCCCCACAGCGCTGCCTGCGCCGGGTGCAGCGGCCAGACCAGGGCCAGACCCAGGCCCACGGCGAGAAGCGCGATCGGCAGCCCCCACTGGTAGGCCGCGCGGCGGGTCTGCTCGGTGCGGGTGGGGGAGCCTGCCCCATCACCTCCCAGAGAGAACGCCGGGTCGGGCAGGGTGAGCAGACGGTCGCGCATACGCCCGCAGGGGATCACGCCCCCTCTCACGGCAACCTGACACCGGGCCTTCCCCCGG
Organism: Deinococcus terrestris; assembly: GCF_009377345.1. Lineage (NCBI taxonomy): Bacteria > Thermotogati > Deinococcota > Deinococci > Deinococcales > Deinococcaceae > Deinococcus > Deinococcus terrestris. The sequence continues at coordinate 147,218 of NZ_WBSL01000003.1, forward strand.
CGGGGGCATGGGCACGCCGGGGGACCGTTGACACCCCGCGCAGTCACTGCTAGATTGACTCCCGCTTGTCCGGCACTCGGACGGCAGGTGCACGGGAGTAGCTCAGCTGGTTAGAGCGCACGCCTGATAAGCGTGAGGTCGGCGGTTCAAGTCCGCCCTTCCGTACCAAGCACAAAAAACCTCGGCCTGGCCGGGGTTTTTCCATTTTGACTCAGGGCATTCGGGCACCCATTCGGCTGTATTCGTGACCAAAGCGTGCGGTTATCCCCGGCGTGAGGTCGGCGGTTCAAGTCGCCCGTCCGACCACCAAGAGAGCCACGGGGTTCGCCCCGTGTTTCTTTCCTTCGGCCCGGCAAAAAAGGCGGGGGCCAGCGTGTCCGGCCCCCGCCCCCCCGTAGACTTCAGATCAGGCTCAGCTCACTTCCAGCGTCCAGATGCGCCAGATGCTCGGGCAGGGTGCCCGGCTTGTCCATCACGATCTGCTCGGCCTTGTACGAGGAGCGGACCAGCGGGCCGGAGACGACCTCCAGGAAGCCCATCGCCATCGCCTCCTCGCGGATCTCGTCGAACTCGGCGGGGGAGACGTAGCGCTCGACGGGCAGGTGGTGCATGGTCGGGCGCAGGTACTGCCCAAAGGTCAGCACGTCCACCCCGGCGGCGCGGCAATCCGCCATCGCCTCGCGCAGTTCTTCGCGCGTCTCGCCCAGGCCCAGCATGATCGAGGTCTTGGTGATCACGTCGGGGCGGGCCTGCTTGGCGTGCTGCAACACCCCCAGCGTGCGCTCGTAGCTCGCGCGGATGTCGCGGACCGGATGGGTCAGGCGGCGCACCGTTTCGAGGTTCTGCGCGTAGGTGTCCACGCCGCTCTCCAGCACGAGGTCCACGCAGTGCGGGTTGCCGCCGAAGTCGGGCGTGAGGGCCTCGACCCGCGTTTCCGGGTTGAGCTTCTTGATGGCCTGCACCGTCTTGGCGAAGTGGTACGCCCCGCCGTCGGGCAGGTCGTCGCGGTCCACCGAGGTCAGCACGACGTACTTCAGGCCCATCAGCCGCACCGAGTCGGCGACCTGCGCGGGTTCGTCAAGGTCGAGCTTGCCCATCGGGTTGCCGGTGTCCACCGCGCAGAAGCGGCAGGCGCGGGTGCAGACATGCCCCATCAGCATGAAGGTGGCCGTGCCCCGGCTCCAGCACTCGCCGATATTGGGGCACATCGCTTCCTCGCAGACCGTGTGCAACCGGTGTTCCTTGACGATCTTGCGAACTTCGCCGAAGACCTGCCCGGTCGGGATGGTCACCTTGAGCCACTCGGGCTTCTTCTCGCGCACGGGCACCGAGTCCTTGCGGTAGATGCCGTTCTTGATGAACTTGACTTCCCGGTCCTGCACCGGCTTGTCCTGCTGGGTCATGTCTCAGCCTCCCGCTGCCGCTGTGGGCAACGTCCAGTCGTAGGTCTCAAAGGTGGTGTGAAAGGCCCGCGTGAGGGCTGCCCGCGCTTCCGCCAGGTCCGCTACACGGTCCAGCCCGCGCCGCTCGTACTCGTGTTCCACGCTGGTCATATGGGTGTCCGTGAGGCCGCAGGGCACGATCAGGTCGAAATGCTGAAGGTTGGTCGTGACGTTGAGCGCCAGCCCGTGCAGGGCCACCCCGCGCTGCACCGCCACCCCGAAGGAGGCGATCTTCTGCTCGTAGGTGCGGCCGTTGACCTCGCGGGCTTCGACGTACACGCCCGCATACCCAGGATTGGGCCGGGCGTCGGGCAGGCCGAGGTCGTGCAGCGCCGTGATGGTGACCTGTTCCAGCAGCCGCAGAAAGTCGGCCACCCGGCGGCCCACCGGAAAGATCGCGTAGGCCACGAGCTGGCCGGGGCCGTGGTAGGTCACGTCGCCGCCGCGCTCGACCTCCAGCACCTCGATGCCCTGCGCGGCGAGGTACTCGCGCGTCACGACGATGTTGCCGCCCTCCCGCGCCTTGCGGCCCAGCGTCAGCACGGGCGGGTGCTCCACCAGCAGGAGCTGGGGCCGCCCGCCCGCCGCGACCTGCGCGTGGGCCTCATGCTGCACGTCCCACGCCTCGCGGTAGCCCAGCCTCCCCAGGTCCACCGTGCCAAATGCCGCCTCTCTCACACGCCCGATTGTACGCGCCGGGGTCCCCGGTTTCCGGTGCGGGGGGCGCAATCCGGCCCGCCATTGTCCAGTCTGGATGGTCAGTGCCCTGAGCTGGGCTGGAGGGAAGGGGCACTAGGCCGGGCAGCGGAGGCGGGAAAGGGGCCGGGGCCGCTAGCCTCGGCTCCATGCCCGAACTCGTTCCCCCGTCGGAGAGGTACAAGGAGAGCTTTCTCGCCTCCGTGCGTGAGGTGCAGGAGGCTGGCAGCGGCTTGGGTGACACCCTGACCTGGGACGTGGCCGCGCTGGAGGCCGACTTTCCCGCCTTTCTGGAGACATTGCGCCAATACGAACCAGGCCGGGAGCTACCCGAGGGGTTCGTCCACTCCGAGGCCCTGTGGTTGGTGGACGGAGACGAGTACCTGGGCCGGGTGTCTCTCCGCCACACCCTGAATCAGCGCCTGCGTGAGTTCGGCGGGCACATCGGCTACGAGGTACGCCCCTCGGCGCGGCGTAAAGGCTACGCGACCCTTGCCCTGCGGCTCGCCCTGGGGCGGGCGCGTGAACTGGGCCTCGACCAGGTCCTGGTCACCTGCGACGTGGACAACCTCGGCTCGCGGCGGGTGATCGAGGCGAATGGGGGCGTGCTGGAATACGAGGGAATGGTGCCCGATCACCCCAGCCCCCTGCGGCGCTACTGGATCACCCTTTGATTACTTCTGAGCGGGGGCGTCGCCGTCCGGCTGGAGGGCCTCGGCCTTTTGCTGGGCGGTCTGGGCCAGGGTCCCCAGGAGTTCGGCCTGCTGCTCGGGGGCGGTGGCCGTCTCGGTGACCTTGCCGAGCGCCGCCTCCGCGATGCGGCCCAGTGCCCCGAGCTGGTCCTCGCCCGCCTCGTCGAGTTCGCCGATGCGCTCGACGATCTGTTCGCCCGCCTCGGCCAGCAACTCCACCTCGTGGTCGGCGCTCAGGGCCTGAATCGCCTCAACCCTCGCCTGGTGCTCGGCGCTGAGGCGCTCCAGCCGCCCGACCTGCTCCAGCGTGTCGGCCTGGGCACGGGCCGCCTCGATGATGGTGTTCAGGGCGCCCAGTTGGGCCTGCACCCGGTCGTGGATGCGGCGCAGCGTCTGCACGCTGACCTCGCTCATGGGGGTGCGGGCCACTTCCTCCAGCGCCTGACAGATCAGCCCGTCGAGGGCCGCCGCCGCCGTGATCTGTTCCTCGCCGTTCTCCACGATCTCGGCGAGGGCCTGCGCGTGCCCCTGGCGCTGCTCCTCCCCGGCGGCGAGGGGCAGGTTCCGCAGTTGCTCGGTGGTCACCTTCACGACCTGCCGCAGCGCGTCGGTGGCGGCGAGGCCCTCCTGCCCGGCCCGGATGATCTGCTCCAGGGTGCTTGTCTGCGCCCAGCCCGCCGCGCCGACATGCTCCCGCGCCCGGACCTCCGCCAGCCGCCGCCGCTGACGACCGACCGCCTGCTGCGCTCCCACGAGGGCGGTGTCTCGGGCCTTCGACGAATCGCTCACCGGACCAGAATAAGTGTTCATCCCCTCTTCATCGTGATCTGGGTCAGACAGGGCGGCTCGCCCCTTGAGGTGTGCCCGCCCCGGCGGGTATACTCCTCAGGTTCAGCCCCGCGCGATGACGCGGGAGCGTACAGACCAAGAACGTCTCTGCCCGCGCCGGTGTGCTCAAAGCGGCTGTGCCGGGAGGTGGGACGGTCCGCTGGTAAAGGAGTGGTGACACATGCAGAGTCAGGTCAAAGTGAATCGCGGCGCGATCCTGCGCTCGGTCGAGCAGGGGCACATCAAGGCGGATCACCCGGAGTTTCAGCCCGGTGACACCGTGCGCGTGGAAACCAAGGTCGTCGAAGGCAACCGCACCCGCAACCAGGCCTTTGAGGGCGTGGTCATCGCCATCAACGGCACGGGCAGCCGCAAGAGCTTCACGGTCCGCAAGATCAGCTTCGGCGAGGGCGTCGAGCGCGTCTTCCCGTTCAGCAGCCCCCTCGTCGCCAAGGTGACGGTGCTGGAGCGCGGTAAGGTCCGCCGCGCCAAGCTGTACTACCTGCGCGAACTGCGTGGCAAGGCTGCCCGCATCAAGAGCGACCGCAGCCGCGTGATGAAGGACGCCGCCCGCAGCCAGCAGGCCAAGGCCGCCGCGCTGACCGCTCCCGCCGAGACGGCCACCGAAGCGCAGAGCGACTTCACCCCCGTCGAGACGCTGGGCGAGTAAGCCCAGCCCGCCGCCGAGCCGCCCGCTCCCCTCGCTGGGGGTGGGCGGCCCTCGCGTTGTCCGGTGCTGCCGCCTGCTAGCCTCTCCCCCGTGACGCGCCCGCCCGAACGCCCCCGGCCCCACGCTCTGCCCCTGCTGCTCGCTTTCGACCTCGACGGCACCCTGATTCCCGAGCAGGGCCGCGAGGTGCCCGCGCCCACGGCGGCGGCGCTCGCGCGGCTGCGGGAGCTGGGGGTGCGGGTGGCGGTCATCACCGGGCGCGACCGTGCTCCCCGCGCCGTGCTGGAGGCCGCGCAGCCCGACGCCGTGGCGACCAACAACGGTGGCCGGGTGGAACTCGGCGGCGAGCTGCACCGCGAGGCCCGCTTCACGGCGGATGAACTCGCGGCTGTCCTGGCGCACGAACTGGAGGACGCCCGCGTGGTCGTCTTCACGGCGCAGGGGCCGTACGCCCTGATTCCGCCGAATCAGCAGCCTGAGCCGTGGATGGTCGAGCGCGGCGTGCGCCCCCTCGCGGACGCCCCGGCCGACGAACCCGCCCTGAAGGTGGGCTTCTACCACCCCGGCGTGGCCGATTTTGCCGCCCGGTTGCGCGAGTCGCACCCGCACCTCGTGTTGACCGGGGCGCAGCCGCCCTACACCGAGTTCCTGACCGTTACGCCCACCGGGGCGCACAAGGGCGCGGCCCTCACCCTGATCGCGGAGGGTCTGGGCGTCCCGCTGGAGCGCACCGTCGTCTTCGGTGACAGCGACAACGACGTGGCAATGCTCGAACTCGCCGGGTACGCGGTGCAGGTGGGCGAGCTGCCCCTGCTCACGCCCCACGCCCACGCCCAGGTCAGCGGGCCGGAGGCGCTGGGGGCGTATCTGGAGGAGCTGGCGGACAGCCTGGAGGAGTAAGAAACCCCGCCCGCCTGATCCGCCCCTGCGCCAGGTCCAGGTGGTGCGTCAACCCCAGGGGCACGTCGGCCTCCCGGTGGGAGACGACCATGACGTGTGTCCCCGTCCGGGCGAGGTCCGGCAGCAGCGCCAGGAACCGGGCGCGGGCCTCGGTGTCCAGAAAGTCCAGCCCCTCGTCCAGAATCAGCAGGCGGGGGCGGTGGGCGACCGCCCGCGCGAGCAACAGCCGCCGCAGTTGCCCCTGTGAGAGCGTGTTGGCAGGGCGGTTCAGCAGGGCGGACACGCCGAGATGACCCGCCAGAGCTTCCACCCGTGCCTCCTTCTCCGGCGTGAGGTCCGGTGCAAACCCCTCGGTGCCGCCCCACGCACTGCCGATCACCTCGCGGCCCGTCCAGCCTCGCCGCTGCCGCACGCCGACCTCGGCGGAAACCAGCCCGACCGTGCGGCGGCGTTCGGTCAGCCGGTCATGGGTGAGGTAAGGCCGCTCCACCCGCCCCCCCAGCGCGGGGTGCAGTTCTCCAGCGATCAGCCGCGCCAGGGTGCTCTTGCCGCTGCCGTTCTCGCCCGTCACCAGCCAATGTTCGCCCGCCCGCCACGTCCACGAGAGCGGCCCCAGCGCCCGCCGCCCGTTCCGGTCCACCTCCACGTCCCGCAGCCGCACGAGATCGCCCTCACCGGGGGGCCGGGTCAGGGGCCTGGGGGAGGGGAGGGTCCAGTGGGTGCCCTCTCTCTCTCTCACCGTCCCACCCTCCACCCGCAGCCGCCGCCAGGGCAGTTCCGGGGCCTCCTGCGGGCGGTGGGTGGTGAGGACGACCGCGACGCCCGACCCGTGCACCCCGCGCAGCACCCGTCCCAGCTCTCCCCGCGCCCCGGCGCTCAGACCGTCGGTAAACTCATCGAGCAGCAGCACTTCGGGCCGGGGCATCAGCGCCCGTGCCAGCACGACCCGTCGCCGCTGCCCGTGGCTGAGGGTGCGGAAGTCGTGGTCCAGCCAGTTCGTCACGCCCGTCAGTGCGGCGACTTCGGCCAGTCGCCTATGCGCCTCCGGCGTCGGCGTCCACAGGCGCAGGGTATCCCCCTCAAACCCGGCCAGCAGCACGTCCCGCACGGTCTGGAGCCAGTCGCGCGTCAGGTAGAAGGCTTCGGCATCCGGTCCCACCACCGAGAGGGTCTGCCGTGCCCGTACCGCCGAGCGCCGCTCCTGTCCACCCAGCGTGTAGAGCCGCTGCCCCACGATCGGGGCGACCTCGCCCGCCAGCAGCCGCAGCAGGGTCGTCTTGCCGCCGCCGTTCGATCCCTCCAGCAGCATGGCCTCGCCCGGCCAGACCCGCAGGGTCACGCTCCGTAGCGGCGTCTCCCCGCCTACCCGCACGGTCACGTTCTGGAGGTCGATCAGCGGCCCAGCCATCGCGGGAAAGTGTACTCGCGGGGAGGTGTAGAGGACCTGCCACAGAAAAATCCCCCTCCGCTCGGGAAGGGGGACTCTTGGGACCGGTCTGGATCAGCGCTTGCTGAACTGGGGAGCGCGGCGGGCCTTCTTGAGGCCGTACTTCTTGCGCTCGACCTCGCGGGGGTCGCGGGTCAGCAGGCCCTTGGGCTTCATCTGGGTGCGGAAGTCGGGGTTGACCTTCAGCAGGGCGCGGGCGATGCCGAGCTTGATCGCGTCGGCCTGACCGCTGGGGCCGCCGCCCGTCACGGTGATGTAGGCGTCGTAGCGCCCGGCGGTGCCCGTCTCGCGGAAGGCCTGGAGGGCGTGCACGGCGCGGAGCAGCCCACGGAAGTAGGTCTGGAACTCCTTGCCGTTGACGATGATCTTGCCCTCGCCCGCACGCAGGAAGACGCGGGCAATGGCGGCCTTGCGGCGGCCCGTGCCGTAGAACTGTTCAATAGCCATCAGCGAACCTCGAGAGTTTGGGGCTTCTGGGCGGCGTGGGGGTGCGTCTCGCCCGCGTAGACCTTCAGGCGGCCATGCATCGCGCGGCCCTGACGGCCCTTGGGCAGCATGCCGAACACCGCGTGCTCGATGACGCGCTCGGGGTGCTTGGCCAGCGCCTCGCGGGCGGTTTCGGTCTTCAGGCCGCCCTGGTAGCCGGTGTAACGGGTGTACACCTTGCCGTCGAGCTTGCCGCCCGTCAGCACGACCTGCGCGGCGTTCAGCACGACCACGAAGTCGCCCTGAATCATGTTGGGCGTGAAGTCAGGGCGGTGCTTGCCGCGAATGCGGCTGGCGATCAGGGTGGCGAGGCGGCCCAGGGGCACGCCCGAGGCGTCCACCACGACCCAGTTCTGCTCGTCGTTCTTGGGAACAAAGGTTTTCACCGTGAAACTCCGTAAGTGTGGGATTTGGCGGCGACACGCCCCGCCCTGACGGGGGAGAAAGTGCGTGCGTGTCCGGGTGCCTCCCGGTCGTTCCGGCCCTACCAAGCACGAAACACTAAAGGTGAGGGTATCAGACGAGGGGGGAGGGGGGCAAGTGGCAAAGGGCAGGCTCACGAGTCGGTTTTCTGCCTTAATAAGTCTCTGACGAAGTTATTCTTGTGATATGCCACAGACATTCAACGAGGCTGTTCAGTCGAGTGCACCCGGAGAGAACTCGGCACTACGCGCTCTACAAGCTTGGCAATATCTGATCGGCAAGGCGGCAAATCGACAGTTAGTGCAGTATGAAGAACTGCGGCTTCTTATGGATTTCCCGACTCCTACGCCCCTGACCCACCCTCTCGGGAATCTGATGTTTTACTGCCAGCAAAATGCTTTGCCGCCCCTGACTATCCTTGTTGTCAATAGGTCCGGGATTCCAGGCGGAGGTTTCAGCGCAGCGCCGTTGGAGGAATATCACCAGAGGCGCGAGGAAGTGTTCAACTATCCCTGGTTCAAACTCGTCCCACCTACTGTTCAAGCTCTGAAGCAGGCCAGAGAGAGGGCCGGAGGTAAGGAGGTAGAGCAGTGAGCTTATTCCTTCCTACTCCCCCTCTACCAACGCCTCAATCGCCAGCCGGTACCCCAGAAACCCCAGCCCGCTGATCTTGCCCCGGCACACGGCCGCCGTCACCGACTTATGCCGGAACTCCTCACGGGCGTCCACGTTGGAGATGTGGACCTCCACGACCGGGAGGCGCTGTCCGGCGATGGCGTCGCGCAGGGCGTAGGAGTAGTGGGTCAGCGCCCCTGGATTCAGCACGATGCCCGCAAAGCCGTGGTCCTCGGCGTCCTGAATCCACTCCAGCAGTTGGCCCTCGTGGTTATTCTGGCGGCAGGTGACGGGCACGCCAAGTTCCGCGCCCCATTCCTCGCACAGCCGTTCGAGGTCTTCGAGGGTCTGAGAGCCGTACACGCCCGGCTCGCGCAGGCCGAGGCGGTTCAGATTCGGGCCGTTCAGGACGAGAATCATGCCCCAGCGTAGCGGGTCAGCGCACAGGGAGGAGGTCGGTTTGCCACGCCGCGAACTCCCGCCGCAGCACCTCCTCCGGCACCCGCCCCAGGTAAGGCTGCCCCAGGTCACGCAGCAGCACGAAGCGCACGCCCTCCGCGTCGGCCTTTTTATCGCGGGCCATATAGGGCCACAGGTCATGGAAGGTCAGGTCAGGGAAGAGTGTGGGCTGCTGCCAGCGCAGGAAAGCCAGCGCGTGCCCGGTCAGGTCAGCCCCGCCCATCGCCCGCGAGAGCCGCGCCGCGTAGTGCATCCCGTAAGCCACTGCCTCGCCGTGGGAGACGGCGTGGTGCGTGTGGGCTTCCAGCGCGTGCGCCAGCGTGTGCCCGAAGTTGAGGAAGGCTCGCTCACCGCGCTCGGTGGGGTCGCGGGTCACGACCTCCGCCTTAACCCGGATAGCGTCCGCGAGGGTGTCCTCCAGCCCCGTGCCGCCGGGCCGGAACTCCGGCGAGAGGACGCGGGCCAGCAGGGAGGGGTCCGCGATCAGGCCGTGCTTGTACGCTTCGGCGGCGCCTTCGCGGAAGACAGCGGGGGGAAGGGTCGCCAGCGTCTCCACGTCGCACCAGACGGCCCCCGGGGGGTGAAAGGCCCCCACCAGATTCTTGCCCTCGGGCAGATTCACGCCCGTCTTGCCGCCCACCGCCGCGTCCACCATGCCCAGCAGCGTGGTCGGCAGGGTGTAGAAGGCCACGCCCCGCAGGTACGAGGCCGCCACGAAGCCCGCGAGGTCGGTCGCCGCGCCGCCCCCCAGCCCGACGACCGCCCCGTCACGCGGCAGGTTCGCCGCCGCCAGCCGCGAGAGCACGTCCGCGTAGACCGCCAGCGTCTTGCACTCGTCGCGTGGGGGAACGCTGACGGTGACGGTAGGGGAGAGGGCCGCCTGCACCGCCTCCACGAAGGTGGGGGGCAGATCGGCAGGGTGAATCAGGGCGACGTGACGCTGGGGGACCCGCACCTGCCCCAGCAGGCCCGCCCCCACGGACACGGTGTAGGGTTGATCGCCCCCGACCTCGACCCGGCGCACGCTAATCGGACGCCCGCTCAGCCACGGGCTCGGCCTCGTCCCACCCGGCGTCCGCGTCGGCCCAGGCCCACAGGCGGTCGATGACCTCCTCCACGATCTCCTCGGCGGGGCGGCCGTCGCTGTGGACGTGGATGGTGCCTTGGCGGTAGTGCGGCTCGCGCTCGTCCATCAGGGTGCGGATGCGCGAGAGGGGGTCGGAGGTCTTGAGCAGGGGCCGCTCGGAGTGGCGGGTGCGCTGGTAAACCGTCTCGGGGGAAGCCCACAGCACCACCACCGGGCCGCGTTCCAGCAGCCTCCGGCGGTTGGCCTCGTGGATAAAGGTGCCCCCGCCCAGGCTCACGACGGCGTGGTCCAGCCGCGTGACGCGCTCGACGACCTCCGACTCGCAGGCGCGGAAGTAGCCCTCGCCCTCCTGTTCAAACACCTCGGGGATGCTCTTGCCGACCACGCGGGTAATCAGCTTGTCGGTGTCCACGAAATGCAGGGCCAGCGCCCGCGAGAGTTCCCACCCCACGCGGCTTTTGCCCGTGCCCATAAAGCCCGCCAGCGCCACCCACGTGACGGGACGCTCGATCAGGCCGAACCCGTTCATGGAAGGCAGTCTAGGGCAAGTCGCCCCCGGCTTCCGGGTAAGGAGAACCTTTAGGGCCGGTGGGAGGACGCCGCCTCAGTACCCCCGCGCATACGCCCGCGCCGCTTCTACCCGCTCCTGAAGCTCCGGCAGGGTGTCGCCGCCGAATTTTTCCAGCACCGCGTCGGCCAGCACCCAGCCGATCACGCACTGGAGGATGACCCCGGCAGCGGGCACGGCGGTCGTGTCGCTGCGCTCGCGGGCGGCGTCCGACGCCTCGTGGCTGACCACGTTGACGGTTGGGAGGGGCTTCATCAGGGTGGCGATGGGTTTCATGGCGACCCGCACGATCAGTTCCTCGCCGTTGGTCATGCCCGCTTCCAGGCCGCCCGCCGCGTTGGTGTCGCGGGCGTAGGTGCCGCCCCGGTAATACACCGGGTCGTGGACGCCGCTGCCGGGCCGGGCCGCATTCTCGAAGGCCCGCCCGATCTCCACGCCCTTCATCGCCTGCACGCTCAGACAGGCCTGAGCGATTCTCCCGTCGAGCTTGCGGTCCCAGTGGACGTGGCTGCCCAGGCCCACCGGCAGGCCCCGGAAGCGCACCTCCAGAATGCCGCCGAGGGTGTCACCGTCCCGCTTGGCCTGATCAATGCGCTCGCGCATCATGGCCGCCGCGTCTTCGTCGGGGGTGCGGAGGTCGGAAGCTTCGATGGCCTCCAGCGCGTCCCACGAGAAGAGCTGTTGCGTCTCGACCCCGCCCAGGCTGGCGACGTAATTGGCTCCCTCCACGCCCAGTTCGCCCAGCAGCTTCAGCGCCACCGCTCCGACCGCCACCCGCGCCGCCGTCTCGCGTGCGGAGGCCCGCTCCAGCACGTCGCGCAGGTCCTTGTGACGGTACTTGATGCCCCCGGTCAGGTCGGCGTGGCCGGGGCGGGCGTCGGTGAGGGCCTTCTTGCGGGGCTCGTTCCCCGGCTCGGGCGACATGATCTCGGTCCAGTTGCGGTGGTCGCGGTTCTCGATCACCAGCGTGACGGGGGCGCCGGTCGTGCGGCCCGCCCGCACCCCGCTGAGAATTTGCGCCTCGTCCGTCTCGATCACCATCCGGCGCCCGCGCCCGTAGCCGCCCTGCCGCCGCCGCAGCCAGGGGTCGAGGTCGGGCTTGCCCAGCGGGAGCTGCGCGGGCAGCCCCTCGATGATGGCCGTCAGTTGCGGCCCGTGCGATTCCCCGGCGGTGAGGTACCTCACCGGGACTCCGGGGCGACGGGAGAGGGGAGGTCAGCAGGCGCAGGCATGGCTGGAATCTAGCGCCGCGCTGCCGGGGCCGACCGTGCCCTGCCCAAACAAACACGCCCCCCGGTCAGGGAGGGCGCGTGAGCAGGGGCGTGCGGGTTACTTGACGACCGTTCCCGTGATGATGACGAGGAGTTGCGTCTGCGAGCGGTCGGTGCGCTGCTGGCTGAAAGCGGCGCCGATCACGGGGATGCTGCTCAGCAGAGGCACCCCGTTGGTGGAGCGCGTCTCGGTGGTGCCCAGCAGGCCGCTCATCAGCACCGTCTGGCCGTTCTTGAAGGTGACGGTGCTCTGGGCTTCGGAGTTGGTGAAGTTCAGGAGGTTGGGCAGCTCGGTCGTGGGCAGCGCCCCGGCGATGTTGTTCACCTGCCCGCGCACCCGCAGCGTGATGGTGCCGTCGGGCGCGACCTGCGGATCGAAGAAGTCGAGGTTGAGGCCGTAGTCGATCTGCTTCTCGATGTTGCCTGCCGACGACGGAATGTTGATCTCCAGCCGCCCACCGCTCTTGATGGAGGCGGCGGCGTTCGCGGAGGCATTTTGCGACTTGGTCCCGGTGCCCAGCGACCGCTGCCCGCTCTGCATGGAGATGTTGCCGTCGTAGACGCGCTTGGTGAAGCCCTGGGTCTCCAGCGCCTGAAGGGTGGGGAAGATGTTGAAGCCCACCAGCGAGCGCGTGGGGTCGAAGGTCGCGCCCAGCCCACTGCCGCCCACATTGACGTTAAAGCCCCCGAAGTTGACCTTCCAGTCCATGCCCAGGGTCCGCGCGGCCGTCTCGTTGATCTCCTGAATGCGGACCTGCACGTTGATCTGCGGCACTACCTGATCAAGTTGGGGGATGAGTTCGGCCACCTGAGCGACCTGCGTGGGCGTCCCGCGCACGATTAAGGTGTTCGTGCGGCGGTCGGCGATCAGGGTGGCGGCGTTGGGGTTGGCGGCCGGGGTTTCCGCCGCCTGCGCGGTCTGGGCCTGCGCCGCGTTGGTGTTCGAGGCAGGCACCGTCACGGTGATCGCGTTGCCGTTGGCGTCGGTGGCGTTGACGGGCACGTTCGTGATGGCGGGTTTTTCCGGAGTCACCTCGCGGGCCAGCGTGCCCTCCAGGGTGGCCTTGACCTCCTCGGCGCTCGCGTTGATCAGGGTGAAGACGCGCTGCACGATCTGCGGCCCGGTCTGGGCGGGCGGGGCGGCGCGGTCCACCTGACCCAGCAGGGCCAGCGCCGCGTCGAGCTGCGTCTGCGGCCCGGTCAGGACGAGCTGCCCGGTCTGGCCCACGGGCGTGACCTTCAGCGTGGAGAACTGTGCTCCCAACAGGGTCACGATGTCGGCCTGCTGGCCCTTGACCGCATAGACGCGCTGGGCGGTGGCGACCTCCGGCTGGGCGGAAGCGGCGGGGCGGTCCACCTGCCCCAGCAGCGTCATCGCCGCTTCCAACCGGTTTTGCGGCCCAGTGATCACAATCTGGCCGGTCTGCCCCACGGCGGTGGCCCGCAGTTCGGGAAACTGGGCGGTCAGCAGGGCCGTCACGTCGGCGGCGGCACCCTTCACCGTATAGATACGCTGCACGGTGGGCGGCTCGCTGGGCGCAGCGCGGACATTGGCGGGTTGCGCCGCCACGATCTCCGCGAGCAGGCGCTCGACCTGCGCGACTTCCTGATTGGTGCCCCGAACGATGACGCTGTTGGAGGCCGTCTCCGCGATGATCCGCAGGGTGGGCGAGTCGAGGACGATCTCTTCGCGGGTCGTCTCGGAGGAGCTGGAGGTACTTCCCTGTCCGCCGGTGCTCTGGCCCGTGCTGACTGTCTTCAGGCTGCCGAAGGACAGCTTGAGTTGCCGCTCGACCAGGGGGGCACTCAGGGCGGCAGGCAGGCGCACGATCTTCTGCACCGGGCGGGCGGTCACGCGCAGCACGGGCCTGCCGCCGATTTGCAGTGTCTCGTAGCTCAGGCCGTACAGGTCGAGGACCAGCGGCCAGACCTCGTTGAAGGGCTTGTTGACCACGCTGTAGGTCACCAGCGCGGGGGCCGCGCCGCCCGCCGCCGCACCCGCCCCGCCCAGGCCGTTCGCCTGCAAGATTCCTTCCACGCCGGGTTCCAACAGAATCTCGTACCCGGCGCTCTTGGCGAGGGCCAGCAGCATGGAGGTCAGGTCGCTGCCTGCCCGGCGCAGATCAAAGGTGACGGCGGCGCCGGAAAGCTGGCGGTCGGCCGTGCCCGTCTGGGCGGTGACCGGAGCGGGGGCGGAGGGCTGCGCGGCGGCCATGCCGAGCGCGGCGGTCAAGAGCAGGGCGTATCTCTTCATGGCTCACCTTGGTCGCGGAAGGGGTCGGGGGTGGGAACGGCGAGGGCCAGCGCGAGGCGGGGGTCCGCCGGGAACTCGGTCTGGGCAGCGTCGAACTCGGGAATGAAGGCGAGGTCGCCCCATGCGGACAGGACCTCGGCGGGCTGGCGCACGATCACCACGGGCAGCGGCTCGGTCAGGCCGGTGGGCTGGGTCTCTTCTCCGAGGTCCAGTGTCTCGCCGCCGAATTCGAGGGTGACGCCGGAAGTGCGGACCTCGCGCACGACCACGTCCGAGTCGGGGAGGGTCTGCCCCTGCGAGACGACCACGTAGCCGCCATTGGAGCGGAAGATCACGGTGTTCACTGGGCCGAGGACGGCGGCGTCGAATTCCAGATCGCGGGTCTGCACCAGGGCGTCCAGGGGGCTGGCGGCGTTCGTGCCTCCCTCCAGGCCGAACTGGGTGACGGGCTGGGGGGTGCCCGGCGCGGTGGCGGGTGCCGGAGCGGGGCTGGCCGCCGGAGTGGGGGTCACGGTGCCCAGCCCGATGGGGTCGCGGGGCACGCTCACGCCCGCCACCGGGGCCGGACGGGGCGCCGGGGGAACAGTGCCGGAGACGGCCGGAGCCGTCGCCGGGGTGCGGCTGCCGGAGGGACGGCCCGTGCTCGCCGCTGGAGGCGTCGCCGCAGGCCGCGAGGAGGACGCGCTGGGACGGCTCGTCCGGGGCGTGGAGGCCGTGGGGCGGGTTGTCGCCGGGGTGGGGCGGGTCACGCTGACGCCTCCCGTGCCGGGCAGGGTCGGCGTGGGCAGCGCCCCGGAGGGCCGGACGGCGGGAGAGGGGGCCGCTGTGTCCGGTGACGCGGAGGGGTTCCCCGTTCCCGGCAGGGGCGAGAGCGCCAGGGCGCCGCCGCTGCTCGGGGCGGGTTCGCTCGCCGGGAGGGAGACGGGGTCGGCGGTGGGAGCTTCCGGGGCCGCTGCGACCGGGGACGCGGGGGCCTCGCCGCCCTCGGTGCGCTCCAGTTCCAGCGGCCGGAAGGGGTTGCGGCCCGGCAGCGCGGCGAGGGGGGTGTCGGGGTTGATGCCGCCCGGCGTGGGGACCGCCTCGGCGGTTTCCCCAGCTTCCGCCTCTTCAGCGGTCCCGAAGGCGGGAATCTGGGGCACCTCGGTCTCGCCGCTGGGCTCGACCGGCACGGCAGCTTCAGCACCGGGGGCCGGGGTGACCGCCGCCTCTGTGTTCTCCTCGCCCCCGGCGGGCGGGTCGCCGGTAGGGGTGGGGGCGGGCGCGTCTGCCAGGGCCGCCGCGTCCCGGTTCGAGGTCCAGACGAACCAGCCGCCCAGCAGTGCCAGCAGCAGCAGCAGCGCGAGCACCAGCCGCATCTCGCGCGAGAGCATGGGGGGCTTGCCTCCGTCGGTGGGTCGGGAGGTCACTGGGCACCTCCTTCAGCGGGGGCGGCGGGGGTGGCCGGAGCTTCGGGGGCCTGGGCCGCGCCGCCCTCAGGCGCCGCGCCCGCCGCGCTGGGGTCGTAGGTGTACACGGTGAGGTTCAGCGTGCCCTCCAGGGTGGGGTTGTACGAGGTGGCGGCGGGCATCTGGAGGCCCACCCCGCCCACCGTCGTGAAGCGGTTCATGGTCTCCAGGCTGCGCAGCGCCCGGAACACTTCGGCGTACTGGCCCTGCACCCCGAGGCTCAGGCCGATGGGCCGCACCCCGCCGGGCAGGCCCTCACCGGGGCCACTTTGCACGGCAAAGGTGCTCAGCTCGGCGCCCGCCGCGAGCACGTTGCGCCGCACCTCGTCCAGCACAGTGCCGAACTGCGCGGTGGGGGGCAGCGCCCGCAGGAACTGGTCGCGCTCGACCCGCAGCCCCGCCACCGTCTCGCGCAGTTCGGGCAGCGCCCGCTGGGCAGCGCGGTAGCGGTCGGCGGTCAGGCGGGTGGTTTCCAGATTGCCCTCCAGCAGGGTGATTTCCTGCACGCGGGTCTGGTAGCGCCCGAAGTACCACGCCGTCAGCAGCAGCGCACTCCCGGCCAGCGCCAGCAGGAACAGGGTCCGGGGCGCGAGGCCGGACAATTGAAGCCTGGGCTTAGCCATTGTTGCCTCCGGTGCCGCCGCCGACGGGCTCGGCGGGCGGGGCCTCGGGAGCCGGGGTGCCCTCGGGGGCGGGGGTGCCCGCCGCGTCTGCCGGGGCCGCCGCTGGGGCCTCGCCCACCAGCCCCACCGAGGCGGCGAAGGTGTAGCGGCCCTCTTCGCCCTCGCGCTGCACGCCCCGGAAGTTGACCGCGAAGCCGGGGCTGTTCTCGAAGGCGTTCAGGAAATTCACGACCGACTGCTGGCTGCGGGCCGTGCCCGAGAGGTCGAACTCGCGCACCACGTTCTTGCCCGCGTACACGCCGGTCTGCTGAAGGCCGCCCAGCGCGGCGGCGTCCAGCGTCTTGACCGTCATGGAGGTCAGCGCCACCCCGCCCCCGCTGGGAAGCTGGGCGGAAAAGGCCGCGAGGTCGTTTGTCCAGTAGGTCTTGCCGTCCCGGAGCTGGGTGGCGACCGCCGTCACGCCCTCCAGGGTGCGCTGCTCGGCCACCAGCCCGTCGTACTCGGTCTTGGCGCCCTGAAGCGCCGCGATCTCGCCCTGAAGCTGCGCTTCCTCGTCGCGCAGCGCCGCCAGGCGGCCCCCCACGCGGGCCTCGCCCAGCGCGATCAGCAGCAGCGAGAGGCCCAGCACTCCGGCGGCGCCGTACTTCCAGCCGTCGGGCCGGGTGCTGCGGCGCTCGGTCTGCGGCAGCAGGTTGATCTCAACCATGCGGCACCCCCCGCAGCGCGAGGCCCAGCGGCACGGTGAATTCGGCGGCGTGCTGCTGGAGGTAACCGGGATCGGCGCCCGACGCGCTGGTGTCGACCGTCAGCCAGGGATTGGCGACGTCCACCCGGAAGCCCAGCGCGTCGCTGATGGCATTTTCCAGCCCGCGCAGCTTGGCCCCGCCCCCCGCGACGAAGGTTCGGTCGATCACCACGTCGCCCGACTGCACCCGGTAGAACTCCAGCGAGCGCCGCACTTCGGTCACCAGGTCGGCCAGCACGGGCCGGATGACCTCGAAGATGCGGGCGGGGCTGTATTGCTCGCGGGCGAGGTCGAAGTTCAGCAGGTCCTCCTCGGCCTCGGTGGGCGTCGACGCCATCGCGTAGCCCAGCTTGATCTCCTCGGCGGCGCCGAAGTCGAGGTCGAAGGCCCTTTGCAGCGCGGTCGTGAAGTCGTCGGCGGCCACCGCGATGTTGCGGGCCATCAGGATGCGGTCGCCGCGCACCAGGCTGATGACACTGCTGCTCGCGCCGATTTCCAGCACCAGCGCGACCTCGCTGTGCTCGGTGTAGTTCTTGCCCGCCAGCGTCGTCTTGTTGAGGTGCTCGCCCAGCAGGTTGCCGCGCAGCGCCCGCAGGGTGGCGAAACTCTTGAGGTCCACCACCACGGGTTCCAGGCCCGCCAACCGCAGCACTTCGGCCTGCCGGGCGACCGCCTCGCTGGGCGCCGCCGCGATCACGGCCTCCATCTGGCCGTCTTCCGCGATCTGGGCGGGATCGTCGAGCAGGTCGTAGTCGAGGTTTACCTCGTCGATGGGATAGGGGATGTAGCGCTCGGCCTCCCACTTGATCGCCTCGTCGAGGTCCCCACGCTCCATGCGCGGCACCATGATGTTGCGCGTCACCGCCGACTGGTTGGGCACGGCGGTGACGGCGTGCCGGGCGGTGATCCCGTGCGCCGCGAGCAGCCCGCGCAGTTCGGTCGCTACCGCCTGCGGGTCGGCCACCAGGCCGTCGCGCATGCTGCCGATGGGGGTCGGGGTCATGACCGCGTGGTGCAGGGCGGGAGGCGCACCGGGCCGCAGCGCCACCACCTTGATGGCGCTCGTTCCGATCTCCACGCCGATGGCCGCCGGTCGCGGTCGGGTGAGGCGTTGTAGCAGGCTTGACATTCTCCCTCCAGGGGCGGGGCGGATTTAAGACTTCTCACCGAGATCGGACCGGGGGGCTTCGCCCGCGCCGCAGCGTCATGCTGGGGGCGGCAGCTGCGTCGGCCGATATCGTCGC
Source organism: Deinococcus terrestris (assembly GCF_009377345.1). Classification (NCBI taxonomy): domain Bacteria; kingdom Thermotogati; phylum Deinococcota; class Deinococci; order Deinococcales; family Deinococcaceae; genus Deinococcus; species Deinococcus terrestris. Next base: position 165,113 of record NZ_WBSL01000003.1, read on the forward strand.
CCATGCAACCACCCCCCCCGTCACCGAACTCTGACAGCCGAAAAGACTGCGCTGGAACGCCTCCGCCCCTGATCCCCCCGAATCATGAAGACGCGCCCCGCCGGGGAGGAGACGGGGCGCGGGGGCGGGCCGGACTCAGCGGCGGACCGGCTCCAGATCCGTCCCGAAGACCCGCACCGCGCCACCGGGCGCGACCGTCACCACGTCCGCCCCGACCAGGCCGACTCGCCCCGGCCCATGCGGCACGCGGGCGAGCACCCGTCCGGAGGCGTCCAGCCGCTGCAACGCCTCGCCCGTCAGCCGGAAGCGGTCCACCCGCGTGGCGGCGGTGGGCAGGGTAAAGGTGGCGGCTCCGGTCGGCGTGGCGGCCAGGACGGGAAGCGGGCTGACCTCCACCACCGCCCCGTCCGCGACCCGGCGCAGGGTTCCGGCAACCAGGGCATAGTCCTCGCCGTCGCCGCCCGTGACGGCCGCCGTGGGCGCTCCGGCCACGCCCCGCGCGGGCTGCCCCGCGTAGGTCACCGCCGTGCCGTCCTCACGGTAGGCGCGGGTGCTCGACAGGGCCACCACCCGGCCCACCGGCACCGAGCGGGCCGCCCGGTCCAGGGTCAGCAGAATGCCCGCGCCGGGCAAGGCCACCCAGGCGTCGCCGTCATTCCAGGCGACCGCAACCGCCGGGCCAGGCAGGCGGGGGCAGGTCGCGCGGTAAGAGGGGACACGGGCCACGCAGGCGCGTCCGGCCTCGATCCAGGCCACCCCGTCGGCGGAAAAGACCGCGTCGAATGCGGGGACGGTCAGAGCAGCGCGGGAAGCCGTGTCGGAGGAAGTCGCGGGAGCGCAGGCGGCGAGGAGGGGCAGCGGGGTCAGCCAGAGGAGGGGGCGCATGGGGACATTGTTTCTTGTCCAGGACTGAGAAGGTGGGGCCGCCCCTGTCCCTGCTCCCTGCTGCGGCCCCGCCCTACCCCCTTGCCTCCAGCAGCGCTCCCACCACCACGTCCAGCCCCACGCCTTCCTGCGCCCGCTTTTCCGGCGTCCACGAGATGCCCCGGCTGGCCTTGACCAGAATCACGTCGCCGTCCTTTACCTCCATTAGCAGATCGGCCAGCAGTTCGGGCACGGTGGGGTGGGCACGGTCGCCCAGTTCATGAGCGAAGGCCCCCACCCCGTAGGTCAGGTCGGCCCGCCGCCGGGCGTGGGCGCCGACCTCCGCGTGCAGCTCGCGCTCCGTCTCGCCTAGCTCCAGCATTCGCCCCAGCACGCTGATGCGGCGGCCTGGAAAGGCGGCGAGGGCATCCAGCGCGGCGGTCACGGCGAGGGGAGAGGCGTTGTAGGCGTCGTCGATCACCGTGTAGCGGCCCGGATGGACCCGATACCGGCCCCCCGGCACCTGCACCCCGGCGAGGCGGGCGGCGGCCTCCTCCAGCCCCACCCCCGCCTCCGCCGCGAGCGCGAGGCCCAGCACCGCCGCTTCCGCTTGCACCCGCGAGGCCAGCGGCAGGGTGACGGGAAGGCCCCGGAAGGTGAAAGACGCGCCCCTCGACGTCACATCCAGTCCCTCCCCGGCGTGGGTCACCCCCTCCCCGAAGCCGTAGGTCGGCGTGCGCGGGAACCATGGCGCAGCCTGGGTGCCCACCAGCCCCCGGCGGCCTTGCAGGATCACGCCCTTCTCGCGGGCGACCCCCTCCAGGCTGCCCAGTTGCTCCAGGTGCGCGGCCCCGATGCTGGTCACCACGCCCACGTCCGGCCGCACGAGGTCCACCAGCTCGGCCATCTCGCCCACCCGGTCGATGCCCATCTCCACGACCAGGGGACGCCCGCCGCGCCCGTGCTCCACCAGGAAGCAGGCGATGGCGGGCATGGTGTTGTAGACGGGCATGTAGGCCGCGTCCAGCGCCGCCGCTGCGTAGCTCTTGGCGGTCGTCTTGCCCACGCTCCCCGTGATGCCGACCACCAGCGGACTGTGTGCCCGTTCCGAGCGTGCCCAGGTGAACAGGGCCTCCCGCGCATCCGGGACCCTTACCGCCCGCTCCACGTCCAGGTCGGTCAGCACAAAGGGGGCGCCTGCCGCCAGCGCCGCCTCTACAAAGCGGTTGCCGTGCATCGTCTCGCCGGGCAGGGCCACGAAGGCGACCTCGGGGGACGCCTCGCGCGAGTCCCAGGTCAGGCGCGTGGCAGGGCGGGCGGCGGGGTGGACGGTGGCGGCAAAGGGGAGCGGGCCGTGCGGGTCGAGCATGGGCGGAGGATACCGGGGGAGCGGCCGCGCCGTAGTCTGGCCGCATGACCCACCACCACCTCGGCCCCGAGTCCATCCACACCGTTTGGGACCGCGACCTGCCCCCGGCCCTGAGCATCCGCCCCGGCGATACGGTCACCTTCGAGACGCTGGACGCCTCGGACGGCGGGGTGGCGCGGCGGGCGGCGCAGGGGGAGGTGTCCGGCCCGCCCGAACTGCTCGCGCTCGCGGCGGCGGATGCCCACGGCCCGCGCTCTGGCCCACGCGGTCATCCCCTGACTGGCCCCGTCTTCGTGGAGGGCGCCGAAGCGGGCGACGCCCTGCGGGTGGAGTTGCTAGAGGTTCGCACTGCCGCCTGGGGCTGGACCGGCTGCCGTCCGGACGGCATCGGCCTGCTGGACGCCGCGCTGGGCGCCGAGGGCCTGAAGCCCTACACCCACCTCTGGGACCTGCGGGCGGGCGACCACGCCGAGTTCCTGCCGGGCATCCGGGTTCCGCTGGCCCCCTTTCCGGGCGTGATGGGCGTGGCACCGGGCGAGCCGGGGCCGCACCCCACCGCGCCGCCCCGCTCGGTGGGCGGGAACATGGATATCCGGCAACTGGTCGCGGGGAGCACCCTCTGGCTGCCGGTCGAGGCGGCGGGGGCGCTGTTCTCGGTGGGCGACCTGCACGCGGCGCAGGGGGACGGCGAGCTGTCGGGCACCGGGATCGAGTGCGCGGGGCAGGTGACCCTCCGCTTCGGCCTGGAGCGGGGCGCGAACCTCTCCACCCCCGAGTTCGCCACTCCCACCCACGGCGGCACGAGCACCCGTTGGCACGCGACCACCGGCCACCACCCCGACCTGATGGAAGCCGCCCGCCTTGCCCTGCGCCCGCTGCTGCGGCGGCTGGAGGCCCGTGGGTTGACGCTGGAGCAGGCCTATGTGCTCTCCAGCGCCTGCGTGGACCTCAAGATCAGCCAGATCGTGGACGCGCCGAACTACACGGTGAGCGCCTTCCTGCCGCTGGACGTGTTCGGGGAGGAGTGATTCTCTGTCCCCGTCCCTCCAGTGAGCGGTCAGGAGGACCGGGCCAGCTCCGCCTCGGCGCCCTGGCGCACGACCGCCTCCCGCAGCGCCGCCGGAGTGTGAACCCGCCCGCCTTGCACCACCGCCGCGATCTGCCGGGTGGCCCGCAGATCGCGCAGGGGGTCGCCGCGCACGACGAGCACATCTGCTGCCGCCCCCTCCCGCAGCACGCCGAGGTCCGGCCGCCCCAGAATCTGTCCTGCCTGGCTCGTCGCGGCCTTGAGGGCGTCCAGGGGAGAGAGCCCGGCCCGCGTCAGCAGCTCCAGCTCCTGATGCAGCCCGCCGCCGGGCAGGTTGAACGCGGCGGCGGGGGTATCGGTGCCTGCGCCGATGCGTCCGCCCAGCGCCCGGACGCGGGTCAGCAGTTCGGAGGCCAGCCGCAGGTCCGCGCGGGCGAGGTGGCGAACGGGGGCCGTGCCCGCGTGAACCCGCTGCCACTGCGACTGGAGGCTGGCCTGCACCGCGTCGTCCAGATTGGCCAGCGGCACGCCGGAGGTGTCGAAGACCTCATCGCTGGCGAGCGTGGCGAAGATCATCAGGGTGGGGACCAGGGCCGTACCTGCCTCCACCGTGAGGCCCGCGAGGTCGTCCAGCAGGGTGCCGTCCAGCGTCTCCGCGAGGGGGTCGCCGCCCATCCGCCGGTAGGCCAGCGCGTAGCCGGAGACGTGCTCGATGGTCCGCACCCCCAGCGCCAGCGCTTGCCGGGCGTCCACCCGCGCCCCCGTCAGCCCGCGTGTGCTCAGCATGCCGAGGTCGGTCATGACGGGCAGGCCCAGCTCCTCGGCACACCGGACCGCCGCCTCATAGACTTCCGGCGCGAGCTGCTCGTACAGCTTGAGCTGGGTGATGCCTTCCCCGTGCAGTCGGGCCACCGCGTCCCGCGCCTCCTGGGGCGTGTCCACCACCCATGCCCCGGCGCGGCGTTCCATGCCGTCGCCCGGCCGGTGGACGGCTTCCGGTCCGAAGTGGCGGAAAAAGGCGTCGGGGCCGTCCAGCAGCGGTCCAGCGGGCAGCAGCCGGGGCTTCAGGGCCAGCGCCTGCATGTGCTTCACCGTCTCCAACGAATTGCAGGCGTCCCGCACGGTCGTCACGCCCGCCGCCACGAACCAGGCCAGGTAACCGGGCCGCGCGTGAACATGCAGGTCGATCAGGCCCGGCATCAGCGTGCCCCCGGTACGGACGTGGAGGGCGTTCGCCGGGGCCGAGAGCGCCGCCCGCTCGCCCGCGAAGGTGACGCGCTCCCCTTCAATCACCACCGCGCCGTCCTCGGTCGCGTGCTCGTCCACCCCATTCCACAGGCGGCCCAGCAGCACCAGCGGCGCCGTGTGGTCGGTGCGTTCAGCCAACTGCGGCAGGGTCAGTTCGGTCATGCCCCGAGTGTCCGCGCCATACTGCTCTCCATGAAAGGCCCGAGTGCGAGTAGCTCTGGCGGCGACTTTTCCGAGGTCACTGATCCCGCCGCCATCGCCCTGCTGCTGCGCGAGCGGCCCCGGCGGGTGCTGGCCGCGTTCCTGAGCGGGGAGACGACTGTCTCGGCGGCGGCCCGCCAGACGGGGCTGGACCTGCGGGTCGTTCACCGGGACGTGGGGGCGCTCACGCGGGCCGGGCTGCTGCGGGTTGCCCGGCTGGAGCGGCGGGCGGGCCGCCCCGTCAAGCACTATCAGCCCAGCGCCAACGCCTATTTCGTGGACCACCTCAACACGCCCGCCGCCGATCTGGAGGAACTGTCCAGCCCGTCTGCCCTGCGGACCTACCACCTCTTTCACCACGCCGCCGACCGCGAATTCAGCCGTGCCCTGCGCGAGTCCGGGCGGCGCTGGGGCTGGCGGCTGTACGCGACCCCGGAGCCTCCGGGATACCACATGACCCAGGGCAGCCCGGCCGACCGCCGCGTCAGCGCCCTCCAGGAGTGGCAGGGACCCGCCGCGCGGATGCTGCAAGGCTTTCCCGTCTTTCGCCTCACCGATGAGCAGGCCCGCGAGCTGCAGCGCGACCTGATCGCCCTGATGCGGAAAGGAGAGGCGTACGAGCAGGCCAATGCCGGAGAGGGCCATCCCTTCCTGCTGCCGGTGGGCATCGCACCCCTGACCGAGGAGGAAGCGGCGGGGCTGCACCGCTGAGGGATGGGCCAGCATGCCAACGGAATGACCTGGCCCTCACCCCTTCTGCCGACCCCGCTCAATGACCGCCCCCAGCGTCAGCCCGAACATCACGCCCAGCGGTATCCCCAGCGCGAGGTGCCCCGTCGCGGCCCCCAGCGCCGTGCCCACCCCGATCCCGATGGTGAGGCCAGCCCCGAGGCCCGGTGTCGCGTTCTTGCATGGCTTCAGGCCCCAGCGTGCGCCCGCAACTTCTCAAGTGGATGAAACAAGGCGAAGGGCCGGGAAGTGCCCCGACCCTCCGACGTTCTCTTGCCTGCCTACTCCAGCGTCACCAGATAGTCGTACAGGTCCGGCCCGCCGGGGTGCACCTCCACCTCCGCCAGCGGGAAGGCGTGGCGGACGCGCTCGGCCAGGGCCTCCAAGCTGTCCGGCGTCCTCTGCGGCCCACCGAACACCGTGATGACCTCCTGGCCCTCGTAGCTGCGGTTGAGCATGTGCAGCACGCTGTCTTCGGGGGTGCCGCCCGATTGCACGAGTTCGTCGTCCTTCAACCCGATCACGTCGCCTTCCGTGATCTCCAGCGTCTTGCCTTCCCCCGTGGTGATGTTCGTCGAACGGCTCGCGCGGGTGACTTCAAAGGTGGTGACCCGGCCTGCCGCCTCCACCATCGCCTCACGCAGACTCCCCGCGTCGCTGTCGGGCTGGAAGGCGAGCGCCGCCCCGATGCCCTGCCCCAGCGTGCGGGTGGGCACGACCACGGCGCGGCCCTCCATCAGTTCCATCGCTTTCTCGGCGGCCATCAGGACGTTCTTGTTGTTGGGGAGGATCAGCACTTTCTCGGCGCTCACCGACCGCACCGCGTCCACGATGTCCTGCACGCTGGGATTGGCCGTCTGCCCGCCCGAGACGATGCGGGCACCCAGCGAGCGGAACAGCTTGACGAGGCCGTACCCGCTCGCCACCGCGACGAGGCCGGAAGGCGGCACCTCGTCCTCGGCGCGGGCCGCCGCGCCCGCCATGCCCAGAATCTCGGTGTGCTGCTCGGACATGTCCTCGACCTTGGTCTTGAGCATCCGCCCGTAGCGGCCCACCGTCGCCAGCAGCGCGTCGGGCTCGTTGGTGTGGATGTGGCCCTTGACGTAGCCTTCGGCCCCCACGACGAGCAGGCTGTCCCCGAACGGCGTCACGAGGTCGCGGATTTCCTCGATGGGCTTGGTCGCCTCCGACATCAGGAACTCGGTGCAGTAGCCAAATTCCTCAGTTTCAAACTGCTCGCCCGCGTAGCCCGTGATCTCGGGGGCCTCGGGCAGCGCCTCGCCGCGCAGGGCCGCCAGCATTCCCTGGACCACGTAGAGGTAGCCCTGCCCGCCGGAGTCGATCACGCCCGCCTGTTTGAGGGCCGGGAGCATTTCGGGCGTCTGGTCCAGCAATCTCTGCCCTTCAAACAGGGCCTGCTCCAGCACCGCGTCCACCGTCTCGCGCTCGCGGGGACCGCACGCCCCGTCTGCCACGCCCCGCGCCACAGTCAGGATGGTGCCCTCGACGGGCTTCATCACGGCCCCGTATCCGGCCTTCTGCGCGGCGCGGAAGGCGGCGGCGAGGGTGGCGGCGTCCACCGCGCCCACCCCGCGCACCGTCTCCGCGAAGCCCTTGAGCAGTTGCGAGAGGATCACGCCAGAGTTGCCCCGCGCCCCCAGCAGCGCCCCGTAGCTGATCGCGCGGGCGACCGAGGCCATGCTGGATTCGTCGCAGGTATCGAGTTCGCGCCGCACCGATTGCAGGGTGAGGTGCATGTTCGTGCCGGTGTCGCCGTCGGGGACCGGGTACACGTTCAGGGCGTTGACCTGCTCGCGGTACACGCCCAGCCAGTCGGTCGCCACCCGCATCATCCGGGCGAGGTCGGCGGGCGTCAGGGAAGTAGTGTGTTCAGGCACGTTGCACCCCCACCGCGTGAATCCGCGTCCCCTTCAGCTCGATCCCCGCCTGGGTCCGCACCAGATGCTCCACCCGCTCCTTGATGTTCTGGGCGACGGTGGGAATGCTGACCCCGTAGGCCATCACGATGTAGAGGTCGGCGGAATAGTCCCCGCCCTCGCGGGTCACCACGACGCCCTCGCGGGCGTTGGCGCGGCCCAGCACGCGGGAGATGCCTTCCTTGAGGTTCGCCGGGGCCATGCCCACCACGCCCGGCACCTCGTGCGCGGTCAGCCCGATGAGGGACGCGAGGGCGCCCTCGGTGATTTGAATGGAACCAGTCACAGTAAGGGGGAGTATACGGCGGGGCGTGAAAGGAGCCTGATGGGTGGGGCCACTGGGGGAGGCAAACAAGAACCAGCCCCCTCCACCGGGGAGAGGGCTGGAATCAGGGTGCAGGTGAGTGCTCAGTCCCCCGGCTGTCCCTCCGGAGTGCCCGCTACCGTCACCGGCTCGGCCTTCGAGCGCAGCGGCAGCACGGGCACGAAGAGGGTCACCAGCAACCCCGCCAGCACGAACCACAGGCTGGTGGCAAACATCTGCGTCATCGCCGCCGTGAAGCCGTCCTTCAGCCCGGTCGTGAGCTGGGCGGCGAGGGTGCGGGCCTGCTCCCCCAGGCGGGTTTTCAGTTCGGCCAGCGTGGTGCGGGTCGTCTCCTGCACAAGTTCGGGCTCCTGCGCCAGAATCGCGGCCCCGACCTGTGCGGCGGTCGCCTGCGCCGCCTGCGGGGTGGCGAGGGCCTGCTCCGGCAGGGCACGGAGTTGGGCCTTGAGCGCGGCGGGCGTCTCCTCACTCGCCAGCAGCGCCTGCCGTCCGGCCTCCCCGTTTGCCAGGGCCGACTGCACCGCGTTCGCCTGCGCTTCCAGGCCCGCGTGAACCCGCGCCTCCAGGCCGCCGTCCGTGACCAGGTCGCGCAGCTCGGCAGGCAGGGCCTCGTTGGAGGCCACGGCCCTGGCCGCCGCCGCGTCCCCGTTCAGCGCCGCCTCAATCTGGCGGTACTGGGCGTCAAAGGCCGCCTGAATCTCCTTCTCCGGGCCGTTGCCGCTGCCGCTGGCCCGCAGCGCCCCGAGGTCAAAATTGTCCGCGTTCATCTGCATCCCCGGAACCTGGGGCAGATGCTTGGGCAGTTCGGTGTGCAGGTTGTTCAGCAGCAGGGTGCCGAACACCGCCGCGCCGATGGTCGAGCCGATCTGCCGGAAAAACTGGCTGCTGGAGGTGGCGATGCCGAGCTGGTTCAGCGGCACCGCATTCTGAATCGCCAGCGTAAAGAGGCTCTGCGACGGCCCCAGCCCCAGCCCCACGATAAACATGCGCCAGCCGAGGTCGACCAGCGTGGTCTGCGGGGTCAGGAAGGTCAGGAGGTAGATGCCGAGCAGCAGCAGCACCGCGCCGCCCAGCATCCACGGCTTGTACTTGCCGGTGCGGGCCACGACCTGCCCCGCCACGATGCTCGACAGGATCAGCCCGCCCATCAGCGGCAGCATGGAAAAGCCGCTGTTGGTCGCCGACACGCCCAGCACCATCTGCATAAAGAGCGGCAGGAACAGAATCACGCCCAGGAAGGCCATCCCCATGATGAAGGACGCCAGATTGCCCAGGCTGAACATCGGCACCCGGAAGAGGTTCAGCGGAATGATCGCGTCCTTGGTGCGCGACTCGGCCCAGAGAAAGCCCAGCAGCGAGGCGGCGCTCAGGGCAAAGAGGCCCAGGATGCGGGCGCTGTCCCAGGGATAGGTCACGCCGCCCCAGGTCAGCGCGAGCAGCAGCGGAATGGTGGTCAGCAGAATCAGCGCCGCGCCGAGGTAGTCAATCTTGCCCGCCATGCGGTGCGTGAGCTTGGGCATCTTCGCCAGAATCAAGAAGAGCGCGAAGAGCCCCAGCGGCAGGTTGACGTAAAACACCCAGCGCCACGATGCCTGATCGGTCAGAAATCCGCCCACGGCGGGGCCGATCACGCTGGCAAGGCCGAAGATCGCGCCGAACAGCCCGCCGAACCTCGCCCGCTCGGCGGGGGCGAACATGTCGGCCAGGATGGTAAAGGCGGTCGTGAACAGCGCCGCGCCGCCGAAGCCCGCCACCGCCCGGAAGGCGATGAGCTGGTTCATGCCCCCGCCCAGGAAGTTGCCCAGGAAGGGCTCCCCGGCCAGGCCGCTGAGCGCCGACCCCAGCAGAAAGACCACGATCCCGAACACCAGAATGGGCTTGCGCCCGTACAGGTCCGACAGCTTGCCGTAGATGGGCACCATCACCGTGGAGGCGAGCAGGTAGGCGGTGGTGACCCACGAGTAGAGGTTGAAGCCCTGAAGGTCCTCAATGATGCGCGGCATCGCCGTGCCCACGATGGTCTGGCTGAGCGCGGCGAGAAGGAAGACCACCAGCAGGCCGATCAATGTGATGCGCTTTTCCTGCTCGGTGAAGTGTTGTTCGGCGAGCGAGTGTTCGGCGGCGTGTGGGTCCGTGGGGTGTGGCGCGGCGGGTGTGGGGGAGACGGGAGCGCTCAAGTGGGGTCCTCCTGGGTCAGCAGATCAAGGGCGCCGAGAACGGTCGCCAGGGTGTCGGGGTCAAGGCGCGAGAGCCGGGTGCTCACCAGTGCGTGCACGCTTTGCACGGTGGCGGCCAGTGCGGCCTCGCCGACCGGGGTCAGGCTCAGGCGGGTGCGCCGCGAGTCGTCGGGGTCCAGTTGCCGGGCGATCAGTCCCTGCCGCGCCAGCCCATCGAGGTAACGGCTGAGCAGCGTAGGCGGCAGTTCCAGCCGCTCGGCCAGCACCTTGGGATAGGTGGCCCCAGTCTGGATGCCGCGCAGCACGAAGAAGCGCCGGGTGTCGAGGTCGTGCTTCTCGGCCAGCAGCGGGTTGATGTCCTGCTTGAGCTTGCGGTTGAAGTGCCACATCCGCCCGATAAACAAACTGACCTGGTCGGGAGTCGGGGCCGCCTCGGGAGGCAGGGGGGGAGGAGCGGTCATCCGATTAAACTACGACAATAGTTCACTTTGGTCAACTATCGCCTGGAGGTAGATGAAGTGGCCTACTTCGCCCCGGCTGCCGGGGGCCGCGTGGTCTACTGGAGGCCATGCAACTCGTGACGGGACCGCTGGAGGGGGCGCAGGCCGCCGACCTGACGCTGACGTTCTTGACGCCGGGAGCGGCGGGGCTCCCAGAGCGGGTGACCCGCGACCTGAAACCGGGCAAGGTTGCCCTGCTCTCGCGCAGCGAGTCGGGGGACGTGGCCGTGGCCCTGACCCCCGAAGACGCCGGGCAGGCCCGCGAGGTGGGTGCAGCGTTTGTGAAGCTGGCGAATGATCTCGGCGCCCGTGCCCTGGCGGTGGAGGCCAGCGAGTACGGGGACGCCCTGGCCCTCGCCGCGCTCGCCGCCGGGCGCAAGGATGCCCGCTACCGCGAACAGGCCCGCCCTGCCCCCACGTCCCTGACCGTGCAGGGCCTCGCGGACAGTGCCCGGCTCGAAGCCCTGACCGCCGGGGTGCAGTTCGCCCGCGACCTCGTGAATGCGCCCGCCAACGTCCTCAACCCCGCCACCCTCGCCCGCGAAGCCCGCCGCCTGGAGGGCCACGGCGCCGACGTGGACATCTGGGACAGCACCGAGATCGAGGCGCGGGGCATGGGCCTGCTCGCCGCCGTCGCGGCCGGAAGCGCGACCGGCCCGCGTCTGATCCGGGTGACCCTCCCCGCGCGGGGCGAGGTCACGCGGGTGGTCGCCCTCGTCGGCAAGGGCGTCACTTTTGACACGGGCGGCTACTCCATCAAGCCTGCGGCGGGCATGGCCCCCATGAAAAACGACATGGGCGGTGCGGCCACCGTCCTCGGCGCGATGCGGGCGCTGGCCGGGCTGCGCGACCGTCTCCCCGAAGGGCTGGAAGTCCGCGCCTACGTCCCCGCCGCCGAGAACATGGTCGGCCCCCACGCCATGCGCCCCGGTGACATCTACCGCGCCGCGAACGGCAAGACGGTGGAGGTCGTGAACACCGACGCCGAGGGCCGCCTGATCCTGGCCGACGCGCTGGCCGTCGCCTGCGACGAGGGCGCGACCGAGATCGTGGACGTGGCGACCCTGACCGGAGCCAAGATGATCGCCCTCGGCAGCGACATCGCGGGCCTCTTTGCCAGCGACGCCGACCTCGCGGCCCGGCTCAAGGCGAGCGCGGAGGCGGCGGGCGAGTATGTCTGGGAACTTCCCCTCCACGCGCCGTACCTCAAGGCCTTCCAGAAGGAGACGCTGGCCGACCTGCGCAACTCCGACCTCGTGCCGCAGGGGGGCAGCATCAAGGCGGCCCTCTTCCTGCAGGAGTTTGTCCCCCGGCCCTGGGCGCATCTGGATATCGCCGGAAACGCCCAGAAGGACGGCGAGGCGACCGGATGGGGCGTGGGGACGCTGGTGGGGTACGTGCTGAACGGGTAGGCGGGACGTAGGGCGCGGGAGGGAGTCCCCCCTACGCCGTCCCCAACTTCCCCTGCCAGCGCAGCTTGAGCCGCTGCCCCAATCGGCGGTACAGGGGCGGCGCGTGATGTTCCCCGAAGTCGCGGGTGGCTTCCTCACTGCCCACGTCGTGGCCGCCCTGCTGCGTCAGGAAGTAGCGGTGGTCCATGATCCAGAGGTACAGGTCGGCCTCGGTACGCCCCGGAAAGCGGGCCATCACGTCGTGCTTCTCCAGGTTCTCCACGACCCGGCTATAGAGGCGGCGGTACCAGCTCTCCACGGCCTCCTCCCACGATACCGGGGGCAGCCCCCCCCGCCCCGGCTTGCGGTCCAGAAAATACTGCCGGGTGCGGATGTGGTCCAGCAATCGGTCATAGCGTCCCGGCGTGGTGAAGCGGATCTCGCGGTGCCCCGGCACCACCTCGTCTAGGCGCGTCTCGCGCAGGAAGCGGGCGTATTCGCCCTTGATGATCAGGTCACGCAGGGTGTCGTCCTCGTCGGGAGGCACCGTCACTTGCAACTCGATCACGTGCGCGTCGATGTACTTCTGCCCCAGCCGCCGCGCCACCGAGACGCGGTGGTTGCCGTCCTTGACGAAGTACAGCTCGCCCACCTTGTACACCTGAATGGGCGGCAGCTCCTTGCCCTGAAGCTGCGCCGAGCGCACGCCGATCCAGCGCTCGTCAAGGTGGCGCTCGCGCGGGAGGTAATGGCGGTCGAACTCGCGGTAGCGGTCCACCGACCCGGCGATCTTCTCGACCGGAATCGCCTGCACGCCCAGCGCATGCTCCCCCTGGGGCGCGAGGTGCCGCACCCACTCAAAGGGCAGCAGGTCGCCCCGCTCGCGCCGCAGGATGGCGAGCAGGTCGTGCAGGTGGGCCACCCGGCGGGCGCGTTCCACCTCGTGCCGGGCGCGGGTTCTCTGGTCGTGGTCGGTCATGGCTCTCTCCGGGGGTGGTGCATCTGTTCCTGCCTCTGCTGGCCCCTTTGGTGTCCAGCGTACACCCTTCCGGTCAGGCGAATGTCTGCTGTCTGGGCAGCCTGATGAAAGTCTTGAGGAAAGGCCCCCAAAGGTGCCCGCGCCCATAGCCCCCATTGCCGCGCGGGGGTGGAATGCCTCCATGCTCGGCAAATTCTTCAAGAAACCCGCGGACGACATGGACGGCCGCATTCCCCCCGGCCAGACGCTCACCACCCGCTTTCCGGTGCTGACCTACGGCCCCGCGCAGCACTACCGCCCGGAGGAGGTCGTCGTGCGCGTCTTCGGGCTGGCGGAGGAAAAGACCCTGACCTGGGCCGACCTGATGGCGCTGCCGCAGACGACCCTCACCTACGACATCCACTGTGTGACCCACTGGAGCAAGCTGGACACCACCTGGACCGGCGTGCGGGTGGTGGACCTGATGGAACACCTTCAGCTCAGGCCCGGCGCGACCCACGTCATGCAGCACAGCGTCGGCGGCTACACGACCAACCTCTCCTTGGAGGATTTCACCCGGCCCGAAAACCTGCTGGCCCACACCTTCGGCGGCGAGCCGCTGACCCCCGAACACGGCGGCCCGCTGCGGCTGGTCGTCCCGCACCTGTACTTCTGGAAGAGTGCAAAGTGGTTGACCGGGCTGGAGTTCATGGACGCTGACCGCCCCGGCTTCTGGGAGCGCAACGGGTACCACATGCGCGGCGACCCCTTCGCGGAGGAGCGGTATGACGACGACTGAGGTGCCAGCGGGGGAGGGCTACCTCGTCCCCGACGTGCTGGAGGAGGGCCTGACGCTGGTACTCGTCGGCACCGCTCCCAGCCGCATCAGCGCCCGTGCGAAGGCCTATTACGCCAATCCGGAGAACAAGTTCTGGCGGGTGCTGGCCCAGGTCGGGCTGACGCCCCGGCAACTTGCGCCGCGCGAGTACCCCACCCTGCCTCAGTACGGCATCGGCCTGACCGACGTGGCAAAGCGGCACAGCGGGGTGGATTCGGCGCTGCCCGGCGAGGCGTGGGCGCCCGACGAGCTGCGCGAGAAGATCCGGCGCTACCGCCCGGCCCTCGTCGCCTTCACAAGCAAGCGGGGCGCCTCCGAGACGCTGGGCCTTCCCACCGGGAAACTGCCCTATGGCCCGCAACTTCTGCCGCTGGAGGGGGCGGAGGTCTGGGTGCTGCCCTCCACCAGTCCGCTGGGTCACACCCACTTCCGGCTGGAGCCGTGGCAGGCGCTCTCTGACCGGGTGAAGGAACTGCGGGGGAACCGGAACGCCCCTCACCCCGTACCCTGACCATATGTCGGCGCCTGTGCCTCCCCGTCCTCCCCGTCCCGGCGACGATCCCTGGCTGCCTTCCACTCGGCCTGCCCTGCCGCGCCCGGCGCTTCCGCCCGACCTGGGGCGCCGTGCCAAGGGCCTGGGCTGGCTGGCCGTGCAGGGCGTGCTGGGCTTTGTGGCCGTGCTGGTGTTGCTGCTGGTGTTCGGCATCCTGCTCGCGCTGGGCTGGGACCCGGCAGGGTGGCTGATTGGAATTACGTTGATCCTGGCCTTTCTGGGCGTGGCCCGCACCGCCATTCAGGGCCGCCGCCTGCTGACTCCCGCCCCCGAGGTGCCCCTCGCGCAGGCTGGCCCCGAGGACGACGAGGCGCGGCTGCTGCGGTTGCTGCGCTCCGGCGAGCGTGCCTTGCCCCCGGCCGCCCGCCCGGCCTTTCACGCGGCCATCATCTCCACCCGCGACGCCCTGCGCCTGACCTCCGGGGACGAGGCGCTGGGCCGCGACGCCTTCGATGCGCGGCAGGCCGCACGCGAGGACCTGCCCGAGTTGCTGCACACCTACCAGGCCGCCCCCCGCACCCCCGACGCCGAGCGCCTGCTCTTGAACCAACTGGACCTGATCGGCCGCCGCATGGGCGAGGTCGTCCACGAACGCCGGGGCCAGCACACCCGCACCCTGGAGGCCCAGCGGCGCTACCTGGAAAGCAAATACGGGGAGGGGGAGGAGCGGGAGTAGGTGCTGGGGAGAGCGGAGGGCGAAGGCAGAGTGACGGCCTTCGCCCTTACTCATGTCCGTGCCTCTTTTCTTGGTGCTCCAGGGACGGAAACAGCGGCAACGGCTCCACCCCTCGCGCCCGCAGCATCCGGTCCATCGCCCGCACTTCCGTCTTCTGCATCAGTTCCACATGCCGGGCGAGTTCGCGCACCTGGGGCCGCACCCACCAGCCCAGGAGCGGTCCCGCCATCGCCAATGCGCCCTCGTGGTGCCGCCGCATCAGTTGGAGGAACAGGCGCTCAGCCTCCGCAGGGGGCAGGGTGCCCAGCCGGTTCAAGTCGGCGGGCGTCGCCATGCCCATCGCGGCGGCGTGGGCGGGCGGCATGGGGAACCCTTCCGCTGGGTGGCCCCAGGCCCGCAGCAGCGCCTCCATCTGACCGATCTCGCGCTCCTGCACCTGCCGGATGGTCCGGGCGAGGGTCTGCACCTCCGGGTCACGCAGCCTCGGCCCGGCCGCCTCCACCATCGTTACGGCCTGCGCGTGGTGGGGCAGCATCATTCGCAAAAAGCGCACCTCCGCACTGTCCGCAGCCGGTGGGGGCAGCAGCAGGGGCACCACCGCGAAGGCCAGCGCGAGCAGCAGCGACAACCCTACCCCCAGCCCCGCCCACCACAAGGGCCGTGTCAGGAGCCCATTCAGGCCCGGACGCTCCCGGCACGTGGCTGCCGCATCAGCGCCCACCCGATCAGCAGCATGGCCGCCCCCCACACCAGAAAGCCCACGTCGTACAGCGCCTGATTCGGGCCGGGCCGCACATGGTGAATCTGGAGGATCTGGTGGTCGACCAGCCCCTCCACCACGTTGAACAGTCCCCACCCGAGCAGCAGCGCCCCGACCAGCGCCCGGGTGCTCCAGGTGACGTGCTGGCCCCGCGTCCCCTGCCACAGCAGGAAAATGCCGATCAGGGTAAAGACCCAGGTGGCCGCGTGGAAAAAGCCGTCGGCCACGGTGTTGATCTTCAGGTTCTCCAGGGTGGTGGGCAGGTAGACCTCGCTGAGGAGGTGGTGCCACTGGAGAATCTGGTGCAGCACGATGCCGTCAAAAAACCCGCCCAGGCCGAGGCCCAGGAAGACGCCGCCCCACAGCCAGGAGCGGGGGTTGGTGTTGGTGCGGAGCGGTGGTCCCTCGGTGACGGTCATGACTTCCTCCGAAGTTGAGGCGAATGGCGACGGTTCGGCTCCGATTGTAGAAAGCTCCCGCCGTGGGCAGGCCCCCTGCGGCCAACCCTCAAGGCGGCGTGAACTCGCCAGCAGGACAGACCCCCGCGCGGGGGCGGGGGCTTGGGCCGTCACGGCGGGAAGCTGGTCGCTGGCGGCTGGCCGCTTACCTCAGCCGCTCCCGAATCCACCCGCTCAACTCGCTGATCTTGACCCGCTCCTGCCCCAACGTGTCGCGGTCGCGCACGGTCACGGTGTCGGTGAGGTTCGGGTCCTCACCCTTGCCCACGGTGTCGAAGTCCACCGTCACGCAAAAGGGCGTGCCCACCTCGTCGTGGCGGCGGTAGGCCTTGCCGATGTTGCCGGAGTCCTCGTAGAGCACCCGGCCCAGCCCCAGCCCTTGCAACTCGGCCTTGATCGCCCTGGCGACGCTGGTGATCTCCTCGCGGTTGCGGGCCAGCGGGATCACGGCCACCTTGATGGGCGCGAGGTGGGGCCTCAGCTTGAGCACGATCCGCTCCGAGCCGTTCTCCAGCGTCTCCTTAGTAAAGGCCTCGCTCAAGACTGCCAGCATCGCCCGGTCCACCCCGGCGGACGGCTCAATCACGAAGGGCACGACGGGCTTGTTCGTCTCGGGGTGCGGAATGGTCAGCTTGGCGACCGAATCCAGGTTCTCGTCCACGCGGGCCTGGATGCCGAGTTCGCCCTGCGCCTTGGTGTGACTGCCGAGGTCGAAGTCGGTGCGGTTGGCGATGCCCTCGATCTCCTCGTGCCCCAGCGTGGGGTAGTCATACATCAGGTCATAGGTGCGCTTGGAGTAGTGCGCGAGGTCCTCTTTCGGCACGTCCAGAATCTCGATCTTGCTGCGGGGCACGCCCTGTGCCTCCCACCACTTCAGGCGCTGCTCGAGCCAGTGCTCGTGCCACTCCTCGTCGGTGCCGGGCGTGCAGAAGAACTCGATTTCCATCTGCTCCAGTTCGCGCACCCGGAAGATGAAGTTGCGCGGCGTGATCTCGTTGCGAAACGCCTTGCCGATCTGTGCGATGCCGAAAGGCAGGCGGCGGGAGGTCGAGTCCACCACGTTCTTGAAGTTGGTGAAGATGCCCTGCGCGGTCTCCGGGCGCAGGTAGCCGTACGAGTCGTCATCCGCGACCGGGCCGATGGTCGTCTTGAACATCATGTTGAAGGGGCGCGGTTCGGTCCAGTCGCCCACCTCGCCGGAGAAGGGGTCGCGCACCCCGGCGTCTTTGAGCGCCTGCGACGCCTGCGCGGAGTTCGCGTTCAGGGCGGCCACCAGCGCGGCAAAATTCTCCGGGTCCGCCCCCATCAGCTCGGCCACCTTCGCCTGCACGTCCGCCTTCTGGTCTTTCACCAGATGGTCGAGGCGGTAGCGTTTGCCGTTCTTCTTGTTGTCCACCATTGGGTCGCTGAAGGTGGCCTCGTGGCCCGAGTGCCGCAGCACCATGCGGTGCATGATGATCGAAGCGTCCAGCCCCTCCATGTCGTCGCGCTCGTAGACGTTGGTGCGCCACCACGCGGCCTTGATGTTGTTCTTCAGCTCCACGCCCAGGGGGCCGTAGTCGTAGAACCCTTGCAGGCCGCCGTAAATCTCACTGCCCTGGAAAATAAAGCCCCGGCGCTTGCACAGGCTGACGAGTTCTTCCATTGAGGTTGCGGGCATGTCCTGTCTCCTTTCCTGAGCCGAAAAAGAACGTCCCAGACGGCCTCCCTTCCGGCTCGTCTGGGGACGCAGAAATGCTCTACGCGGTTCCACCCCAGTTCCCATCACCGCTGTCTGCGGCCAAGATGGGCACTTTTGTCGTGCTGTAACTCCCCGCCGCCCTTCACCGGCCGCCACCTGTCCGGCTCTCACCGTCCCGGACTCGCTCAGAGGCACGTGTCCCGCTACTCCTGCGGATCAACGCTGAGGAAAGTGTGGCGCAGGCGGGGAGGAAGGGTCAAGGGGGTCAGTTCAGGTCCCCCCGGCCCCCACCTTTGCCCTTTTCCTCGGCGCGGCGGCGCAGCTCGGAGGCGAGGTCGGAGAAGTCCTGCGGGCTGGGGAGCACGCGGCGGCTTTGCGCCTTGGCCTCCTGCACGACCTTGACCTGTTCCTGCCGGGTGGCGGGCAGCCCGGCCCGCTTGCGCTCGAAGTACTGCTGCGCGACCCGCCCCAGCGCGAAGGTCCAGCCATAGACGGCGGGGGCGGTGATCAGGCCGCCGATCACGGGCAGCGCGATTTTGGCGACCCCGCGCATGACCTGCCGCGCCACGACCCCGTAGGCAACGGTGGCCCCCAGCTCCTGCGCGATCTCGCGCGAGCGCTCCGGGGTGATCTCGAAGCCGTAGATCTTGCCGATGTGCAGCACCATCTTGGCCTGGAGAGGCGTGATCAGCAGGATGTCCGCGAAGGGAATGGGCTCGACTGCAATGGCCCCCGAGAGCAGCGCCGCGCTCTTGATGACCTCCTCGACGTTCTCCTCCTGGGAGAGGTCGGGGTCCACGTCAAAATTGAAGTTGTCGAGCACCTGCCGCACGAGGGGAAACATGGAGAAAGTGTAGCGGCGCGGGCCATGGGCGGGGAACGGCGAGTCTTGAGCAACGGCTGTGGCCTGCTCTCTCCCGCCGCCACCCCTTTCCCCTTACCTGCGCCAGCGCGGCCCCTCCTTGGTGTCCTCCACGGTCACGCCCACGCGGGTCAGCGTGTCGCGCAACTGGTCGGCCTCGGCGTACTGCTTTTGCAGGCGGTAGTTCTGGCGGGCCTTGAGGACCAGTTCCATTAGGGCGTCCACGACCTCCGCGTCGTCTTGCCGCTCCGGGGCGCTCTGGGCAAACAGTCCCAGCACGTCGCCCCCAAGCTGGCGGTAGGCGTCGCGGGCAGCTTCCAGGGCCGGGCGGCCGACCTCGCCGCCGTTCAGGGCCGCGTTCACGTCGGTCGTCAGGCCGAAGAGGGCCGCCACCGCGCGGGGCGTGTTGAAGTCGTCGCGCATGGCCTGCTCAAACTCCTCCACGTGCGCGGCAACCTTTCCCCGCAGGGCCGGGTCGTCGCGTTCCGGGGCGTTCGGCAGACGGCGCTCGACCTCGTGCAGCGCTTCGGTCAGTCGGCGGTAGCCGTTCCGGGCGCTCTGGAAGGCTTCTTCCGAAAACTCGGTCACCGACCGGTAGTGGCTGCCCACCAGCAGGAAGCGCACCACCATCGGGTCGTGGTGTTCGAGCAACTCGCGGATGGTCGTGAAGTTGCCCTTGCTCTTGGACATCTTCTCGCCGCCGATGGTCAACATGTTGTTGTGCATCCAGTAGCGGGCAAAGGCGTGCCCGGCGGCCTCCGCCTGCGCGATCTCCGCCTCGTGGTGCGGGAATTGCAGGTCCAGCCCCCCGCCGTGGATGTCGAAGCCCTCGCCCAGGTACTTCAGGCTCATCGCGCTGCATTCTATATGCCACCCTGGAAAGCCCACCCCCCAGGGCGAGTCCCAGCGCATCAGGTGGCCCGGCTCGGCCCGCTTCCACAGGGCGAAGTCGCGGGGATCGCGCTTTTCCTCGCGCACGGCTTCCCGCGTGCCCTCGGCCTGCTCGTCGAGCTTGCGGCCCGAAAGCTTGCCGTACTCGGGCCACGAGCGCACGTCGAAGTAGACGCTGCCATTCGACTCGTAAGCATGGCCGCGCTCAATCAGTTCCTCGATCAGCGCGATCTGCTCGGGGATGTGCCCGGTCGCGCGGGGGTTGATCGACGGCTTGAGGACGTTCAGGGCGTCCATGTCGCGCTGGAAGGACCAGAAGTACTTGTCGGCCACCTCCATCGGTTCGAGCTGCTCGAGCCGGGCGCGGGCCTGGAGCTTGTCCTCGCCCTCATCGGCGTCGTTCTGGAGGTGGCCCACGTCGGTCACGTTGGTCACGTAGCGCACCCCATACCCGAAGTGCGTGAGCGCCCGCCGCACCACGTCAAAGGCGACCTCCTTTTTCGCGTGCCCGAGGTGAGCGTCCGAGTACACGGTGGGGCCGCACAGGTACATCCCCACCCGGCCGGGCGTGGTCGGCACGAAACGGACCTTCTCGCCGCGCAGGGTGTCATAGAGGTGAATATCGGGGTCGGGCGTGCGGGCCGAAAGAGGGGCAGTGGGGTGGGTCATCGGGGCTCCTGGGAAAGGGAAAAGAAAAAGCCGCGCCGACTCCACACAGGGAAGGGGCGCGGCGGGAAGCGTGCTGCTCAGGCCGCGGGAAGGGGGCAACACGGGGTCATGGGGCCACTGTAGCAAACGCGGGAGAGTCGCTGCCGGGCCGGAGTCCGGGGCTGTCCCCCCGGCGCGAGGTCGGCAAGCAGGCCCGGCTCCTTCATTGGACCGACGGACGCGGGAGTCCTGTTCCTCGCCACTGCGGCAGGGGGGTCGGCACCGGCCCTCCACACCGTGAGAACGGCCGATTGATCCACTGACGGAACGTGGCTGAAGCGGACTCTGGCAGGCCGCCCTCCCCGCCGGGCGGGAGTCCGTATGATGCGCGGTGTGATCTCGCCGCCCAAGCCGCCCACCGCGTTCGCGTACGCCTGGCGCAGTCCCTGGATTCGCCTGCTCGTGTTCGGGCTGGCCGCTTACCTCCTGTACCGGATGGCGGGCGAGGTCAGCACCATCATCTGGAACGTGCTGATCGCGTTTTTGATCGCCTACCTCGCCAATCCGCTGCTGACCTGGCTGGAGCGGGGGCGGGTGTCGCGGGGGCTGGGGGTCTTTTTCGTGCTGCTGCTGTTCGTGGCGCTGTTCGCGCTGGCCGGAGCGCTGCTGGTGACCGTCTCGGCGCAGCTGATCGACCTGCTCGCGCGGCTGCCGGACCAGATCGGGCAGCTCGGCATCGTGATCGACCGCCTGTTCGGGTGGCTGGGGGACCGGGGCATCGGCAACCTCGCCGACGCCCGCGAGCGCATCACCGAGGCCGTGCAAACCTACGTCGAGAACCTCGGCAACAACCTGATTCCCATCCTGCAAAACGCCCTGAACTCGACGGGCACGGTCTTCCGGCAGCTCGTCTCCATCGGCGGGGTGGTGGGGCAGATCGTGATCATCCTGCTGCTGAGCATCTACCTGATGCTGGACTACAGCCGGGTCAACGCCTCGCTCCTGCGGGCCTTTCCGCGCCCCTGGCAGCCGCGCGTGCTGGAGCTGAGCAGCCTGGTAAGCACGGCGGTGGGCGGCTACGTGCGCGGGCAACTGGTGATCGCCACATTTATCGGCGTCTTCGTGTGGCTGGGCCTCACCATCATCGGGATTCCCAGCGCCGCCGCCATCGGTTTCCTGGCGGGGGCCTTCAACATCGTGCCGTACCTCGGCCCGGTGATCGGGGCCACGCCCGCGCTGCTGCTCGCGCTGCCGTTCGGCTGGGTCAAGATGCTGCTCGTGGTCGTGATCTTCGTGCTGGCCAACCAGATCGAGAGCAACGTCCTGAGCCCCTACGTGCTGGGCCGCACCACCGACCTGCACCCGGTCACCGTACTCGTCGCCATTCTGATCGGGGCCTCGTTGCTGGGCTTCGTGGGGGCGCTGCTCGCCGTGCCCATCGTCGCGCTGGGCAAGCTGCTGCTGGACAAGTACTACTATCCGAGCCGGGTCTATACCGAAGGGCCGTAGGGCCTGGGGCCAACGCGGAGGGGGAGACGCGCACAACGTCTCCGCCTCCGCGTTGCTTTACAGGCCACTTTCCAGTAACTCCACCTGCCGCCCGTCCGGGTCCAGCACAAAGGCCATGTCCCGCCCGCCGGGGCTGGGTTGGAGGTCGCGGCTGACCGTCACCCCGGCGGCCCGCCACTCGGGCAGGAGGGCACGGAGGCCGGAGACGTGCAGGGCAATGTGTTCAGCCCAGTGCAGGTGCGGGGCGGGGGCCTCGCCCGGAACCTCGAAGAACTGGAGGCGGCCTTCCCCCAGGCGCACCACGCCCCGGCGGTAACCCTCGGCGGTCGTCAGGTCTTTTTCCACCACGCCGCCCAGCCGCACGTAAAAGGCGAGGGTCGCCGCGAGGTCCCGCGTCACGAAGGAAACGTGCTTGAGCATCGGCAGGCAGGCTAGCGCGTACCCTGGCCCCATGCCCCCGCCTCCCTGGACCCTCACCGGACGCGGCCTGATCGCCCTCTCGGCCCCCGGCGCGCTGATGCTGGTGCGCTACGTCGCCTCTCCGGTCGGTCCCTACGACGAACTGCTGTGGGCCGAACTCACCCGCACCCCCGCCGGGTGGCGGCCCCAGGTCCGGGCCATCGTGGTGAGTACCAGGGAGAGCGTCGTGTGGGGGCGGCGCAACTGGGGCATTCCCAAGCACCTCGCCCGCTTCGACTGGACAGGGAGCGAGCGAGTGGGCGACGTCCGGGTGACGGGGGAGGACGGTGCGGAGGTCGCCCGCCTGGGGTACCAGGTTGGCACCTGGCGCGTGCCCCTCAGCACGGCCCTGCTGCCCTCACCCCTGCGGACGCTGGCACAGCCGGGACTGGACGGGGCGGGCGATTGGCTCCTGACCCCCCTGGAGGCCAGTGGGCGCGTCACCCCCGCGCGGCTGTCGGTGGGGCACCTGCGGGGGCTGTCGCCCACGCCGCGGCGCGTTCGCCCGCTGCTGACCCTGGGGGTGCCGGACTTTCGGCTGGTCTTTCCGGTGCCCCAGCCGCTTCAAATTGGGCAGGCATGAAAAAACCGCCACTTCGGGCGGTTGAATGAAACAAGGATAGCGCGGTATGCAGCATTCGTCAACCTCAGGCAGGCCGATCTTCAGGGCATGACCTGGAGAAACCAGTGGACGTGCCCGCAGCGGGCGCAGGCGAAGTAGTCCGCGTTGCCGTTTAGCCAGTCCAGCCCCAGGAAGGTCAGCCCCTGGGTGTTGAGCTGCGCCTCGCCCGCGTGGAAGGCCGCGTGGCCACAGTGGGCACAGGTCAGGTCCTTGCCCGCACGGTTCACGGGCTGGGGTTCGGGGGGAGGGGAGTTGAAAAAGCCCATGCCGCCCTTACGGGGTGGTTGGGGCAGGCGTTCCGGCGCGGGCAGTGGGCAGCATCGGGCGCAGTTCTCGCCGAATGGTGGCGGGCTGGCGGTAGAGGTCCAGCAGGACAGTCCGCAGCATCGTCAGGTGTTGCGCCGGCGCTAGCCCGCTCCTGACCGCCCGTTCGGGGTGCATTGTCCCCCCGGCGGGGTGGGATAGTACCCCCCATGGAGTACCGCAAACTGCTGGGCACCGACCTCACCGTGAGCGCGGTGGGGTTCGGCGTGTGGACCGTGGGCACGACGTGGTGGGGCGTCAAGGACGAGGAGATGGCCGTCCGGTTGCTGCGCCGCGCTTACGACCTCGGGGTCACCTTTTTCGACAACGCCGACACCTACGCCTCGGGCCGCGCCGAGGAGATTCAGCGCCG
The DNA here is from genome assembly GCF_009377345.1 of Deinococcus terrestris. NCBI lineage: Bacteria > Thermotogati > Deinococcota > Deinococci > Deinococcales > Deinococcaceae > Deinococcus > Deinococcus terrestris. Next base: position 188,472 of record NZ_WBSL01000003.1, read on the forward strand.
GGCGCTGGGCGACGTGCGCGAGAAGATCATCATCGGCACCAAGTTCGGCTACGACATCTATACCCACCCCGAGCGTCCGGGGCAGCAGGAGCGCCCGCACGACTGGACGCCCGCGTACCTCCGCAAGGCGCTGGAAGGCTCGCTGAAGCGGCTGGGCACCGACTACATCGACTACTACCAGCTCCACAACTGCCGCCTGGACGCCATTCGTCAGGACGACCTGTGGGCCGAGCTGGAGGCGCTCAAGGCCGAGGGATTGATCCGCGCCTACGGCACCGCGCTGGGTCCGGCCCTGAACGAGCGGCAGATTGAGGAGGGCATCGCGTCCATCCGCGAGCGCAAGGCGCCCACCCAGATCATCTACAACCTGCTCGAACAGGTGCTGGGCGAGCAGATTCTCCCGGTTGCGGAGGCCGAGGGCGTGGGCGTGATGGCCCGCGTGCCGCACGCTTCCGGGCTGCTGGAAGGCTACATGACCCTCGACACCGAGTTCGAGCCCGGCGACCACCGCAACTGGCGCATGACCACCAACGCCCGCCGCAAGGCCTGGATGGAAGACGGCCTCAAGAAGGTGGAGCAGCTTCGGCAGGAGTTCGTGGAGGGCCAGGGCCGCACCATCGGTCAGCTCGCCATTCAGTTCGCCCTGCGTTCGCCCGCGATGGCGAGCATTCTGCCCAACATCTACGACGAGAAGGGCCTGGAGGAATACGTGCAGACCTTTGCCGCCGCGCTGCTGACGGACGCGGAATATGACCGGATTCAGAGCCTCTACCGGGCCAACTTCGGCCTGCCCACCGACCTGCGCGGTCAGGAGGTCGTGCAGTGAGCGGCGAGCAGCAGAAGCCGACCCAGGCGGGGGAGACGCCGCCCAGCACTGGAGGCCGTCCCGGCGGCGCTCCCGGTGGCCGCCCGAAGATGATGGTGGACCTCGACCCCAGCGGGCAGGTCACCCAGCGTGACCCGGACCGGGCGCAGCGGCAGTTCCTGAACTACGCCTTTTTCAAGCTCGACCCCGCCTTCCGCCGCCTGCCCCCCGCCGAGCGCGAGGAGCTGAAGGCCGAGTTCCTCGCCGCCGCCGAGGGCTGGGTCACGGACGGCACCCCCGAACAGGGCCGCATCCAGCGCACCTACTCGCTCGTCGGCGTGCGCGGGGACGTGGACTTCATGCTGTGGCGTATCGCCTTCGACGTGCGTGACTTCCAGGAAGCTCAGGGGCGCCTGAACCGCACCCGCTTGATGGGGTACCTGACGCAGCCCTACAACTTCGTCTCCATGAACAAGCGCAGCCAGTACGTCAACCGCGTGGAGGGCAGCGGGCACGGGCTGGAAATCCTGCCGGGGCAGGGCAAGTTCCTGTTCATCTACCCCTTCGTGAAGACGCGGGCGTGGTACGACCTCACGCCCCTGGCCCGCCAGGGCATGATGGACGAGCACATCTACGCCTCCACTCCCTTCAAGGGCGTGCGGATCAACACGAGCTACTCCTACGGCATCGACGATCAGGAGTTCGTGGTGTCCTTCGACTCCGACTACCCGCAGGAGTTTGTGGACCTCGTTCACCGCCTGCGCTACACCGAGGCGAGCAATTACACCCTGCAGGACACGCCGATGTTTACGTGCGTGAAAAAGGACCTGGGGGACGTGCTGGGCGACCTGGGCTGAGACTCAGGAACCGGGGCGGGGGCGTGAGCGGTTGCCCCCTGCCTCAGCGTTTCGGAAAGAGGACGCCGCCGAGCGCAGCCTCCAGTACCGGCAGCCCCAGGCACAGGGCAACGATGACCCGGAAGGAAGTCCCGCCTGGGAAAAACCAGCCGTCGCCATTCCACACCAGCAGGCTCGCCGCCCAGCCGAGGCAGAAGCCTGCCAAGCCCCCGCGCCCACCCCGGCCCCGCATGACCCAGCGGGCCAGCAGCGGCACGCCCAGCGTCAGCGGCAGCAGAATCACGAAATACAGCGCCACCAGCGAGGCGGAGGCCAGGTCGTCCTCGTGCCCGACGGCCCGAATGAAGGCCGAGGCGAGGGCCGCCAGCAGGGGAGGCAGCAGCCAGGGCCACAGCGCGGGCGGGCGGGTCATCGGTGCTCCCGCTTCCGGCCCACCCGCTCGCCTACCCCGTAACCCAGGACAGGCAACGCGAACGAGCAGGCGAGCAGCCCCACGCGGCCACCGGACGGCAAGCCGAAGGCGAGGACACCCGCCCACAGCACCACGCTTCCGCTCAGCCCCAGGCACAGCCCCCGGAAGGCCGCGAGCCGGGGCCGCACCGCGCCGTCGCGAGCTGCGCGGGCACGCAGCACACGCAAGGCGATCAGGGCCGGGGCCAGCACCAGGGTCAACGCGCCGAGCGTCAGGGTCACCACGCTCAGGAGCAGGCGCGGGAGGTCGCCGGGTCCACGCGGCGTCCACTGCCACAAAAGCACCAGCGGAAGGAGCGCCGAGGCCACCGCCAGCAGCGCCGGGAGCAGCAGCGGCCACAGCCACGCGGCGGGCGGAACGCGCATTAGCCCTCCGCCTGACGCCGTCCCACCCACCAGCCCACCCCATACCCGATCAGCGGCGGCGCAGCGTGCAGCAGGATGTAGGCTTCCAGCGGCAGACGCGGGACCAGCGCGAATTGTCCGAAGCCGAATAGCCTCAGCGTCACCGCCAGCCCCAGGCACAGGCCCCAGAACGCGGCGAGGCGGGACCGCACCGCGCCGTCACGGGCCGCGCGGCCCCGCAGCACCAGCAGGGCGATCAGGGCAGGGGAGAGGGTCACGGCGAGTTGCCCGGCGGACGAGACGAGCACCGCGATCAGCAGCCCCGCCCAGCTTCCCACGTCCCCCTGATCCGCCACCCGCATGAAGGGCAACGCCGTCACTGCCAGCGACACCGCCGCCGGGGGCAGCAGCGGCCACAGCCAGGGCGCGAGCGCGGGGAGCGGGCGGGCGTCCTCCAGCGCGGCGGGCGAGGGGGGCAGGCCGTGCCGACGTCCGGCCAGCAGCCCCAGCGCCATTCCGATTCCAAAGGCCGGGCCGAGTGGGAACAGCCAACCCAGCACCCAGTAAAAGCCCATCCCGATATTCGCGTCCCGGTTAACTTCCGGGTCCAGCAGGGTGACGCTGGACCACACCGACGCGAGCGCCGCCCCGACCCCTCCCCAGGCCGCCGCCCCAGCCACAGCGCCAGGGCCGACAGCACGCCGACCGGGGCGAGGAGAAAGGGCGTCCAGCTCGCCAACTTCCACCATTCCGGCCCCTCTAGCGAGACGGCCCGCAGCAGTCCCACCACGACCCCCACCCCCGCGAGGCCCAGCATCACCACCACCAACCCGACGCCGCCGAATGCTGGCGACTGGCCACTGGTCGCTGGCGACTTCACTCCAGCCTCGCCAGCCCGTGCCGCAGCGCGTACAGCGCCGCCTGCGTCCGGCTCTCCAGCCCCAGCTTGCTCAGCAATCGGCTCACGTGCGTCTTCACGGTCGCCTCGGTGACGTTCTGGTCGGCGGCGATGTCGCGGTTGGAGTAGCCCCGCGCGATGAGTTGCAGCACGATGACTTCCTTGGGCGTCAAGCTCTCGCGCATGTCGGTCGAGCGGAAGTCGCGCACCAGCCGCCGGGCTGCTTCCGGGTGCAGCCGCACCTCGCCCCGCGCGGCGGCGTGGATGGCCTCGGCCAGCGTGTCGGAGGAAGCGTCCTTGAGCATGTAGCCCATCGCTCCGGCGTCAATCGCGCCGTTGACCTTATGTTCCTCCAGCGTGCTCGTCAGCGCGATGACTTCCGTGTCGGGCAGGCTGCGGCGGATGGCGCGGGTGGCCTGAATGCCGTCCATCACGGGCATCATCAGGTCCATCACGACCACGTCGGGGCGCAGGCGCCCAGCTTCCGCGAGGGCCTCCTCACCGTTGGCGGCCTCGCCCACCACTTCAATATGCGGGTCCAGGCCCAGGAACAGCCTCAGGCCCTGCCGAACGACGGCGTGGTCGTCCACCAGCAGGACGCGGACGGGGTGGATGGTGGGGTCGGTCATGGGGCGTCTCCTTCGTCGTCGGGCAATCGGCGGGCGAGGCGCAAGCGGGGCGCCTCCACCCGGATGTCCAGTTCGGGGTCGGTCAGGGCGGCGGGGTCGGTGGCGATCACGTCCCCCTGCCGCAACAGGTCGCCCGGCGGGTCCAGCAGGCGGCCCCCCACCAATCGCACGCGGACGGACGTGTCGGGCGGGAGGCTCACTCGCACCTCCCCGGAAACGGTCTGAAGCGTGAGCGTCCCCGCCGCCCCATCCGGCAGCCGCAGGGCGAGGTCGCCGGAGGTGGAGGCCACGCGGCCTGCCTCCCCGCGCGGCAGTTCGCCCGTCACGTCGCCGCTCTGGGTGGTGACGGTCAGCCGCCCCGCCCACGCCTCCCCCAGCCGCAGGGTAACCGCGCCGCTGCCGGTCGTGACCCCCAGGGCAGGCGCCCGCCAGGGGGCCGGGGCGCGGAGGGTCACTGCCCCGCTCGCCGTCCCCAGGGTCAGGGGGCCGCTCTCCCCGGCGGGCAGGGTCGCCACCAGGGAGCCGGAGCGGGTGCGGGCGGTCAGCTCACGCACCCGCAGCGCGTGGAGGTCCAGTCGCAGGTCACCGCTCGCCGTCTCCACCCCCAGGGTGAGGGGCACCCCGCGCGAGAGCTGCACGTCCAGGCGGTGCTGCACGGCGGGAGTGTTGAGGTTGACCCGGTCGTCACTCAGCGGAGCCACGTCCAGCCGCACGTCGGCCCGCAGGGTGCCCCCCTCGCGAGAGGTCTGCACCCGCAGAGGATTGCGCTCGCGGTGGGTGGCCCGCCCGACCAGCGCGGCGCGGCCCGGCCACGGCAGCCCCGCCACGGCGAGGTCGGTGCGGTCGCCCGTCAGCCGCACGGCGAGTGCCGAGGCCCCCTCCAACGGCACGTCCAGCGGCGTCTCGCGCACGCTCAGGCCGGGAATGGGCGTGACCCGCCAGCCCGCCCAGGTCAGGCCTGCTCCTGCGGTGACCAACCCCAGCCCCAGCGCGATGCGGGCGAGCACCGGGGCCAGAGGCCGCGCGGGGGGCCGGGTGGGCGCGGTCACGTGGACTCCGGGAGGGCAGCAGGCAGCGTCAGGGTGACGGTCGTGCCCGCGCCGGGCTCACTCTGCACGGTCAACTCGCCCCCTGCCTCCCGCGCCCGCTCGCGCATGGAGCGCTGGCCCAGGGTGCCGCCGGGCAGCAGGGCAGGATTAAAGCCGCGCCCGTCGTCGCGGACCTCCAGTCGGACGGTGACCCCCTCCTGCGCGACCTTCAGCCACACCTCGCGGGCACGGGCGTGCTTGACCACGTTGTGCAGGGCCTCCTGCGCGACCCGGTAGGCGGCGGCCTGGGCGTGGGGGGCGAGGCCGGGTTCCTGGGGCGTGTCGGCGTGGACGGTCAGGCCGTGCCGCGCTTCCAGGGCGTGCGCGGTCTGCGCGAGGGCCGCGACCAGCCCGCCTTCCTCCAGCGCGTCGGGGCGCAGGCTGAAGAGCAGGGCCTTCATCTCGGAGACGCCGCCCTCGGCCAGCCGGATGGTGTACTCCAGGCTTTCGCGGGCGCGGGCGGGGTCGCGGTCCAGGGTGGCGCGGGCGGTCTTGGCCCCCAGGGTGATCCCGTAGAGGGCCTGCGCCACGCTGTCGTGCAGCTCGCGGGCCAGCCGCGCCCGCTCCAGCTCGCCGCCGCGCTCGCCCGCCCGCGCGATGAGTTCGGCGGCGTGCAGGGCCGTGCCCGCGTGGTCCGCGATGGAGAGGAGGAAGGCGAGTTCGTCCCCGCCGGGTCGGGTGCCCGCCGCGTACACCGCCCGCAGGGTGCCGCCGTCACGCCCGCCCGCGATCACCGGGAGGGTCGCCAGGGTACCTCCGCCGGGCAGGGGCCGCACGTCCGCCCCGCCAGGTGGGGGCAGGGGACCAGGCCCGTGCAGGGCGGGATCGTCGGGACCGCTCACCGTGCGCAGGGTGCCGTCGGGCGCGGTCAGGGCCACCGCCTGCGCCGTGCTCGCCGCCCTCGCCTGCCCTGCGAGGTCGGCCAGGGTCGCCCCCAGGTCGTCTCCCAGCGCCACCCGCCCGGCGGCCCGGCGCAGCGCCACGACCTCCCGCCGGGCACTCGCCCCGTCCTGCGGCACCGACAGCAGCGCAAAGGCCAGCCACGCCCACACCCGCCCCAGCAGGTTCAGCACCCCGCCCGTCACCAGCAGGCCCCCCGCCCCCGCCAGTACCAGCCCCGCCACGCCGGGCACCGAGAGGCTCACCTCCCCGCCCCCCCAGCTCACCGGGAGGGAACCCGCCGCCCACCACGGCGCCGCCAGCCCCAACGCCGAGGCCGCCAGCAGCACTCCCAGCACCGTCCAGCACAGCAGCGCGAGGGGCAGTTGCAGCAGGTGGAACATCAGCGCCCGGTAGGTCGCCCCGTCCGCGAGGGTGGCCCGCAACCAGCCCGCCACCCCGCCCGGCGGGGGAGGGCCTGCGGGGGCAAAGTGGAGGCCCAGCAGCCGTGCCAGCCCCCGCTGCACGTCCGCCAGCCCCGGCACCAGCCACAGGGTGCCCAGCAGCACCCCGGCCCCCACCAGCAGCGGCAACGTCACCACCCCGGCCAGCACGCCGCCCAGCAGCAGCCCTGCCACCAGCGTGCCCAGCGGCAGAGCCAGCAGAACATACAGCGCCGTGCGGTAGGTCTGCGCGTCCCGCAGGTCGGCCAGCAGCGGCGGGCCAGGGGGCAGGGCGGTGCGGGTCATCCGCCTCATCATGCCCGCAGGCTAGGGCTGGGGTGGGGCAGCGGGCGTCGGCCGAAAGGGGGAGAGGTCAGCGCAGGTCGGCTGGCGGCTTTAGCAGCCGGGGATTCCAGCGCCCTGACCCCCTGGCGTCCACCTGTTCCCCGCCACACGGTGGTGTCTGAACCTCCGGCACCCGCAGCGGCCAGAGGCTCGCCACGGCCCGCCCCGCGATGTCGCGCACCGGCACCAGCCCGAAGCTGCGCGAGTCCAGGCTCCCGCCAGGGCTGCGGTTGTCGCCCATCACGAAGTAGGTGTTCGGCGGCACCGTGGCCTCGGGGAAGGAGGCGACCGGGCTGGTCCGGTCCAGGCAGGTCTCCTCCCAGAAGGGAAGCGTCCAGGCCTGTGCTACCTGCTTCCCGTTGAGGTACAGCTCGCCCCGGTCCAGCCGGACCCGGTCGCCGGGCTGCCCGATCACCCGTTTGACGAGGTAGGGGCGGTAAGCCCACGGCAGCGTGACCCCCCGGTACCCATGCGTCCAAGAGGCAGGCACCTCACGCGGCGGTTTGAAGACCACCACGTCGCCCCGCGTGTACTCGCCCAGCCCGGCGCGGTGTGCCCAGCCCTCCATCTTCGGCACGGCCAGCCACTCGCCGTCGCGCAGGCCGGGAGCCATGCTGACCCCGTCTACCGCGACCGCCGTGGCCCCGAACTGGGTCACCAGCAGCGCGAAGGCGACCGGGGAGCCCCACTCGCGCCACAGCGTCCGCAGCCGTTCCCTCATGGCCGGGCCTCGTGGTGCGCCGGAGCGGGGCCAGCCCCCTGCGCCCACAACGCCGAGGCCGCCCCGCCCAATGCCCCGGCGAGCAGCAGCGTGCGCCACAGCAGCGGCAGTGTATGGGTGCGGGCCAATCCCAGGGCCACGCGCCCGGCGGGTCCCGCCTCGCAGACGGCCCGGTTCCAGGCTTCCGCCTCTGGGGAGCCTACCGTGAGGTGATCCAGCATCGCCTGATGGAGGTTGGCGTGCAGCTCGCCCCGCGCTGCCGTTCGGACAGTGGGAGGCAACAGGCGGGTGGCCGCGTCCAGGTAGGCGGCGACCTCCGGCGGCAGGGGAGGAGTCACCACAGGCTCCGCAGCGCCCGGTCAAAGGCGGCGTACCCCTCGCGGCGGCGCCCCAGCTCGGCCCGGCCCGCGTCCGTCAGGCGGTAGGTCTTGACCAGGGGACCACCCCGAGCGGGCGTCACGCTTGCCGCACTGAGAAATCCAGCTCGCTCCAGCCGGTGCAGCGCCGGGTAGAGGCTCCCCGCATTGAGGGTGATGTGCCCTTCCGTCAGCGCGTTCACCCGCTTGGTGATCTCCAGCCCGTACCCTTCCCCCTGCTCCAGCACGCTAAGCAGAATCAGGTCCAGATTGCCCTTGAACAGATTCAGGTCCATGCCCCCTCCCGTTATCAGATTCCGATATCAGGATGTGAGCATGGTGTGGGCCTCAGCGACCCACCACCGGCAACGGCGGCAGCGCCCGCTCCTCTACCCAGCGCCGCACCGTCGCCTCGGCCCCCGCGCCCGCCCGCTCGCGCACGAAGGCGAGGAAGGCCGGTGTGCTGACTGTCCCCGCCCCGGCCGAGAAGCGCGTCACGTAGGCCCGCAGGAAGTCGCGGAAGGCCGCGTCCCCGATTTCCGCCCGCAGCGCGTGGAAGGTCAGTGCCCCGCGCTGGTAGGTGCTGAGGTCAAAGAGTTCCCCTGCCCGCGTCGCCCGCAGGGGCCGGGTGCCCGCGCGGGTCAGGTTGGCGTGCCAGCGGGCGGCGTAGGCCTGCCCATCCCCGCCGAGGTGCTCGGTCCACAGCAGCTCCGAATAGGCGGCCATGCCCTCCGAGAGCCACACGTCGGGCCAGGTGGCGGGCGTGACCGCGTTGCCGAACCACTGGTGCGCGATCTCGTGGACGGCGGTGCGCTCGGTGCTCATGTTCAGCGGCATGGTGGAGAGGGTCGCCGTCTCCAGCGCGGGCAGCCGGGGCGTGACCACCGCCACCCCGTAGGCCCCGAACGGGTATGGCCCGAACCACTCCGAGAGCAGGCGCAACGCCTCGTCGGTACGGACATAGGCCGCCCGCACCGGGCCGGGCGTCTCCGGCGGGAAAAAGTCGCGCCGCACCACCGCGCTTCCCCCCACGCCCACGGGCACGGCAGACTCGTCCACCCGCAGAAAACGGTCCACGAAGACCCCCAGCGCATAGGTTGGGATGGGTTCCCGCTGCGAGAAGGTGAAGGTGCTCGTCCCCGCCGCGTCCACCCGGCCCGTCTCCACGCCGCTTGCCGCCGCCACGTAGCCGCGCGGCACGGTCACCCGCGTGGTGAAGGTGGCCTTGTCAGAGGGATGGTCGTTGGACGGGAGGAAAGTGTGCGTGCCGTTCGGCTCGCTCAGGACGAAGTTGGCCCCGGCCCTTCCCCCCTCGGCCGGGACAGCCTGCCAGCCCAGCAGCAGCGGCGTGGGAAAGTCGGGGTCCTCAAGCTCGCCGGGCGTCCCCGCGTACTCCACCGTCAGCCGGGCGGTCGCGCCGGGGCGCAGCGGGGCGGGAGGCGTGACCGTCAGTTTGGCGGCCTTCTCGTCCACCCCGAAAGGGACCGCCCGGTCATTCCAGCGCACGGCCTCCACCTCCGGCCCCAGGAAGTCCAGCCGAACCTGCGTCAGCGGTCGCGTGCTCGTCAGCGTCAGCGTGACCACCCCGCGCACCTCCCGCGTGCCAGGCTCCGTGACGGTCAGGTGCAGGTCGTAGTGCCGCACGTCCAGCCCGACCTGCCCCAGTTCGGGGAAAATGGGGTCGCGCAGGGTGTCGGCGGACGGGTTGAGGGCCGGTTGCGCGGGCACCGGGGCCGCCGTGAGCAGCCCCAGCGCGAGCAGGGAGAGGAGGGGACGCCGCATGGCCCAGGCTAGGGCCTGGAGCGAGGGGCGGCGGTGGGGTGGATTGCAGAGGGGAGGGGTTGTAGGGACCCCTCACCCCGCTGCTCCGCAGCGCCCCTCTTCCCTGGTAGAGGGGTAAAGAACCCTCTCCGAGGGGAGAGGGCCTCGCGCAGCGAGGAGTGAGGGGTCCTTTAAATCGGGTAGTACGCCCGCGCCTCCCCCTTCAGGAAGTCGCGCGTGGGCACCCAGATCAGCGGGTTGCGCTCCTCGCACTCCGGGGGCGGGCCGTAGCGAATCAGGCCCTCCACCTGCGCGAAAGGCACCCATTTCACGCCCACGACCTCCGGGTCGGTGGGGTCAAGGTCGCCGTGGTAGGCGGCCGTGAAGCGGGCGAAGTTGGCGTAGCACTCGTTGCGGGTGCCGCGCAGCATCTCGCCTTCCAGCAGGCTCACGAACCGGAGGTCGGTGACGGTCAGGCCCGTCTCCACAGCGACCTGCCGCACGGCGGCGTCCGCGAGGCTCTCGCCGGGGTGCGCCTTGCCGCCGGGCAGGCCGTAAAAGATGCTGCCGTCGTCCATGCGCTCTTCCACGAGCAGCAGTTCCTCGCCCCGCACCAGATAGACGTGCGCGGCGCGTTTGATGGGCAGGGTGCGCGACAGGTGGCTCATGTGCCCGGCAGTCTAGCCCCCCGCCCCCAGGAGCGCCATCACATCCTCGGGCAGCCGGGCCGGGCGGTAGGTCTTGTCGGTGGCGATGTGGCGGGTTTCGCCAGTCGCCAGGAGCGTCCCTTCGTGCCGGAGTTCATAGGTAAAGGTCATCGTCCGCGAGCGCACCGCGCCCACCCGCGTGACCAGCGTGAGTTCCTCGTCGTAGCGGGCGGCGCGGCGGTATTCCACATTCAGGCCCGAGAGCATCAGGTAGTAGCCCCGCGCCTCGACCTCGGCGTAGGGCAGCCCGAGGTCGCGCATCAGGTCGCTGCGGCCCACCTCGAACCACACCGGGTAATTGGCGTGATGCGCCACCCCCATCGCGTCCGTCTCGGCGTAGCGCACGCGGATGGGGGTGCGGGTCTCAAAGGGGGTGCTCACAGGCGGGACTCCGCTGCGTCGTAGAACTCCAGGGTGGGCGTGCGGCGCATCTTCACCTGCGCCGAGATCTCGCGCTGGAGGTACCCGCGTGCCCGGCCCAGGGCGTCCAGCAACTCGGGCATGTCGGCCCCCATCGCGCTGACATACACGCGGGCGAGGCCGTAGTCAGGCGTCACGGTCACGCGCTCCACCGTCACGATCAGCGGCACGCGGGGGTCGCGCAGTTCCGCGATGGCGGAGGAGAGGACGCGGGTGAGCTGGGCCTGGACCTGGGCAGGCTTCATGGGCGGGCCTTGGGGGAGAGGGGGGAGGCGGGCATGGGGGCATGGTAAGGGGTGGAAAGGAAGCGTGGGTCGGCGGCTTCCGCCTCACCCCCTCACCGCGAATACCGCCGCCCCTCGTACCCCGTAAAGACCCCGATGCCATAGGCCACGCTCCGCACGCTCTCCAGCACCGCCGTGCCGTTCCACGCGAGGCCCGCGCTGCTGCCGCCATCCAGCAGCAGGGCGTCCCGGACCCCCAGGCGGGCCATCACCTTGCCCATCTCGGTGGTGGTCAGCCGCGCGTGGGTGGTCACCAGCACGAGGTCGCGGTTGCTCACCAGCCCGACCGCGCTGCGGGCCGCCCGCCCGAAGAGGGCCGGATCCCGGAAGGCGCTGGAGTACTGGCGGCGCACCACCCCGTCTTTCAGGATGCTCGGACCGGCAGCAATCACCGTCTCCATCCCCCGCCACGCCACCTTCGCCCCGTCTCCCCGCGCGGGCACGGCCCGGATGGTCGCGCGGTTATCGGGCGTGATCGCCAGGCCCGCCGGAATCCGCCCCAGCGCCACCAGCCGTCCCCGCACCACCAGGTCTCCCGCCGGGATATACGACTGCGGGTGGAAATAGCTGCCGTTCACCACAGCCTTGGCACCACTCACCCGCGATAGGGTGCTCACCCGCGCCCCCTTCCCGATCCCGCCCGGCGGCAGTACCGGCGTGACGAGCACGTCGCGCCAGCGCAGGTCCACGTTCACGACCCGCACCGGGATACTCAGGGGCGTCAGCCGCTTGACGCTGACGGGCTTGCCGGTCGGTTTCGGCGGGATGGGCACCGGGACGCGCTGCGGCACCAGCACCCGCTGGCCGGGGTAGAGGCGGCGGCGGCCGAGGTCATTCAGGGCCAGCAGGTTCTTCTCAGTGGTGCGGTAGCGCTTGGCGAGCGTGCCCAGCGTCTCGCCGGGTTGGGCCGCCACGTAGCTGTGGATGACCCGCACCTCGGTCGTGGGGCGCGGCGGAACGGCGCGGGCGGCGGTCCCGGTGCCGCGTGGGGGCACCTTCAACTTCTGGCCCGGCCGGATCAGGCTGCCCGAGAAACCGTTGACCGCCCGCAGCGCGGCCACACTCACCCCCGCCCGTTCCGCAATGGCGCTCAGGGTGTCCCCGCGCCGCACGGTGTAGGGAGCCAGCCCATTGGAAGAGTTGGTCGTCGCTGTCGCCCCCCGCAGCCGCAGCACTTGGCCGGGCCGGATCAGGTTGCCCTTCAGCCCATTGAGCGACCGCAGCCGTGCCACGCTCACCCCGGTCCGTTGGGCCAGGCCGTAAAGGGTGTCGCCGGAACGCACGGTCACGGTCGTGGGGGCCGCCAGCGCGGGTGGGGGAGAGGTCAGCGCGAGAAGGAGAAGGGCACCGGACAGGAAGGAAGCACGCTGGGCCATCTCCCGCAGGGGAGCACGCGGGCGCGGGCGCGGGGATGAGACGGGCTGACGCGAACTTGGCCCACGGCCCCGTTCCCAACTCAAAGGGCCGCGGGGACTGTCCCCACGGCCCAGCTTCCAGCCTCGGCCCGGCTACCCGTCCAGCGGTTTGCCCAGCGCCTTGGGACCCGCGCTGCGCCCGGTAAAGGCTAGCGCGATGATCGTGATCAGGTAGGGCAGGGCCTGCACCAGCGTGGGCGGCAGCAGATCGGTGCCCCCCAGCGTGATGGAGAGGGCCTGGAGAAACCCGAACAGGATGGTCGCCGCCAGCACGCCCAGCGGCTTCCACTGCCCGAAGATCAGCGCGGCCAGCGAGATGAAGCCCAGGCCCGCGCTGATGTTGCGCACATAAGAGTCCAGATTCCCGATGCTGAGGAAGACGCCCGCCGTCCCCGCCAGCAGGCCCGACAGGATCACGCCGCTGTAGCGCATCCGCCGCACGTTGACGCCCATGCTGGCCGCTGCGCCGGGATGCTCGCCGGTGGCCCGCAGCCGCAGGCCGAAGGGAGTGCGGTACAGCACATACCACGTCACCAGGGCCGTAAGCAGCGCGAAGAACACGGGCGGGCTGAAGCGCAGCTCGCCGATGCCCCACAGTGGCAGGGCGTTTTGCACCTTGGGGCTTTCCGTGCTGCTGCCGTACAGGGCGGTCAGAATCACGGCGGGCACCCCGGTCGCCAGCAGGTTGATCGCCGTGCCCGAAATCACCTGATCGGCGCGGTATTTGATGGAAATGACCGCGTGAATCCAGGCGATCAGTCCGCCCACGAGCGCCCCGGCGAGCCACCCCAGCCAGGGGGCCAGCGAGCCGAGAGAGGGTTCCAGCGCCAGCGTCGCCACCGCGCCCGCCAGCGCCCCGAAGATGATCAGGCCGTCGAGCGCGATGTTCACCACGCCGCTGCGTTCGGAAAAGAGGCCGCCCAGCCCGGTCAGCAGCAGCGGCACCACGCTGCGGATGAAGGTGGCGAGGAAGGCCGTGGTCAGGAGTTGCGCGAACAAGCCGTCCATTACTGATTTCCCCCCTGGGTCACGTCTTTGTTGGTTTCACTGGCAAGGGTCACGTTGGGGTTGGGCGTGGCGCGTTCCTGCGCGGCCACCGAGGGGGTCAGGCCCGCCGTCGCCGGGGCTGCGTTGCCCCCACCGCCCGTCGCCGCAAGCTGGGGCGGCGGGGGATCGGTCACCCGGCGGCTGAGGAAGCCGCCCGCCGCGATAAACAGCACGATCAGGGCCTTGAGCACCACCACGATGTCGCGGCTGATGTTCTCCAGCCGCTGCACGCCAACGCTGCCGGTGTCGATGGTGCCGAACAGCAGGCTGGCGGCCATCACGCCCGCCGGGGTGTTCTGGCCCATCAGGGCCACCGCAATGCCGTCGAAGCCCACGCTGACCGGCATGTTGGCCTTGAGGCGGTACTCGTCGAGCGCCCCGCCGTTCACGTAGTGGGTGCCCGCCAGCCCCGCGAACATCCCCGCCAGCGTCATCGCCAGGATGGTCCCCCGCGCCACGCTGATTCCGCCGTACTCCGCCGCGCGTGGGGAGAGGCCCACCGCCCGCAGCGCGTACCCGGTCGCCGTGCGCCACATCAGCACCCCGAACAGGCCGATGCACGCCAGCGCGATCAGGAAGCTGGCGTTGAGCTGGCTGCCGATCACGGTGACCGGAATCCCAACCCGCCAGGTCAGCAGCCCCGCGAGCAGCGCCGCGCCCAGCGCGATCAGCCCGCCCCGCGCGGTACGCCGCGTCGCCAGCCGCGTCACCACGTAGGCCAGCAGCGCCACGAGCGGCCCGGCCGTCAGCGCAGTGGTGCCGTCCGCGCCCACGTTCAGGAGGTTCAGCAGGGTGGGCAGCCGCGCCCCCTCGCGCAACTCCTCGGAGGCGGGCTCGAAGCCTTCGGCCTTGAAGGGCAGGCTGTACTCGCGGCCCAGAAAGGTAAAGGTATTCGACCCGATCAGAAAGATGAAGATCGCCGAGGCGACGTAGTTCAGCATGATCGTGTTGATGACTTCCGAGGAGCCGAAGCGGGCCTTGAGAATGCCCGGAATCGCGCCCCACAGCGCCCCGCCCGCCGCCGCCGCCAGCACCGAGAGCGGCAGCAGGCCCCAGCCCAGCGAGGCCGGGCCGTACACGCCCACCAGCATGGCCATGATCGCCCCGATGGTGAGCTGCCCCGGCGCCCCGATGTTAAAGAGGCCCGTGCGGAACGCGAACGCCACCGACAGCCCGGTGAAGATCAGCGGGGTCGCTAGCTTGAGACTTTCCAGCAAGGGGTTCAGCGCCGTCACAGGCGCGAAGAGGGTCGAGTACACGAAATACACGAGGTCGCTCTTGGCGAGCCACCCCGTCCAGGGGGTCAGCGGCGTGCCCGAGGCGTTCACCGCAGGCTGCACGATGAGCACAACCACCGCGCCCACCAGCACCGCCAGCGAGATGGCGACGGCGGGCACCAGCAGGCCCCGAAGCCGGTTGAGCCGCTCCCACCACGCCGGAAAGCGGCTCAATCCCGCCCCCGCCGTGATCAGTCCGCCCAGCACGGTCAGGAAGAGGCCGAGGTTCATCCCCCCGCCCTCGTAAAAGGAGCGCAGTTGCCGCCGGAAGCCGGGCCGCAGGGAGGTGTCGGCGGCAATGCGGGCGGTCTGCTCGCCCAGCCCCTGCCCCAGCAGCACCACGGCAATGATGCCCAACACGGCGGCCAGCAGCCCCGTCAGCCACACCCAGGAGGCGCGGCGCAGCGCCCCCACCACGCTGACAATCAGGAGGGCCAGGGCCGCCCAGCCCAGCGGCAGGACGGTGCCGGTGGGGGGCAGGGGCGCGTCGGGGTTGGCGCTGAGGTTGGTCACGGCGCCGGTCAGGTGCAGGAGAACGGGGTCGGCGTCGAAGCCGCGCCCCAGGGTGGCGAGGGGAAACAGCAGCAGCCCGGCGGCGGCCACCGCGCTCGCCGTCAGCGCGATTCGCGCCGCCACTGGCGAGAGGCGAGAGTCAGAAAGGTGCGTCACCCGAGCATTGTAAGCGGCCCTGAACGGCCTTCACATGAAGGGCTCAGCCCGTCCCGCCTGCTATTCTCGCGGGCGCTATGGAACGCACCTTTGCCATGATCAAGCCCGACGGCGTGCGCCGCGGCCTGACCCCCGAGATTCTCGCCCGCATCCAGAAGAAGGGCTACCGCATCGTCGGCCTCAAGCAGATGATGATCGCCCGCGAAACCGCCGAGACCCACTACGGCGAGCACCGCGAGCGCCCCTTTTTCGGCGAACTCGTCGAGTTCATCACGGGCGGCCCCGTGGTCGCCATCGCCCTGGAAGGCGAGAACGCCATCACGGGCTGGCGAGCCATGATGGGCGCGACCAACCCCGCCAACGCCGCTCCCGGCACCATCCGCGCCGACTTCGCCACCACCACCGGCGAGAACGTCACCCACGGCAGCGACTCCCCCGAGAGCGCCGAGCGCGAACTGGGGCTGTTTTTCCGCGAGGACGAGCTGCTGAAGTGAGGCGGCCAGCGGCCAGTCGCCAGTGACCATGACGCCCCGGCTTCGGCTGGGGCGCCATTTTTGCTCTCCCGCGAGGGCGGGGCACGTGACCCCCTTGCCCCTTTTTTTCCTGGCGACTGGCCGCTGGAAACTGGCGACTACCGAAACGCGCTCAGCACCTCCGCCTCCGCCTGCGCCGCGTAGCCCCGCGTGACTACCCGCAGGTCGCCGCTGGGCTGCTCCAGAATCACCGTGTCCGCGAGGCGGCCCCCCGGCGCGGGGCGCAGGCCGCTGGTCCCGTCGGCGGTCCGGACCCGCCGCGCCCCCTCCCCGGCGAGGTCGGCGGCGCTGAACTCCGGCCCCTCGATGTCCAGCGCCCAGGCCAGCGGGCGGGCATCGCTGTCGTAGCGCACGGTGACCCGGCGGGCGGGGAGGGGCGGGTCCGTCTCCCAGACCGTCTCGCGCAGACCCCCCGCCATCTTCACGCCCCGGCGGTCGCCCAGGCGGTCGTGGGTGCCGTTCCCGGTAAAGAGGACCTGCGCGGTGAGGTCGTCCCCCTCCCCCCCGGTGCGGGGGCCGCAACTCGCCAGGGTCAGGAGGGCGAGGAGGGCAGCGGCGGGCAGGCGGCGGGGCATGGCTCCCAGCGTACCCGTGCCAGCATGGCCGGATGGCCCCGCACCAGCTCCCCCTCGCGCTGACGGCTGCCCTACTGTTGCTGCTCCTGACGCTTGGGCTGGGGCTGCAACTGGGGCGCTGGCGGGTCGTGCGTTGGCTGCACCATGCCCTCTTCTTCGCCGTGTGCGTGGGGGTGGGCTTTTCGGCGCTGCTGGGGTGGCGCTCGGGCGGGTGGGCGCTGCTGCCCGCGCTGGGGGCGCTCCTGCTGATGCCCCGGACCAAACCGGGCCGGGCCGACCACTGGCGGGGGGCACTCGTCTCGGCGGGGCTGTTCGCGCTGGGTGCGTGGGGAGCGTGGTGAGGGGCCGTGGGGCCGCCCGTCCCCGCCCGCCCGCGCTAGCCTGCCTCCAATGAGTCCCCCTCCCGCCCACCCCCCGGCGCTCCCCCTGATCGAGGGGATGCTGGCCCGGCGCACCACCAACGGCCCCTTCCGGCCCGATCCGGTCAGCCGCGAGCACCAGCACCTCCTGATGCGGGTCGCGCAGGCCGCTCCCAGCCACTTCAACAGCCAGCCGTGGAGATTCGTCCTCGTCGAGAATCCGCAGACCATCGCCGAGATCGCCCGCATCTCCGGCGAGAGCATGACCGAGCTGATCGAGGCCGGGGTCTTTTTCGAGCGCTACCGCCGCTATTTCCGCTTCAGTGAAGCCGAGATGGAGGAGCGGCGCGACGGCATCCACATCGACCACCTGCCCGGCCCGCTGCGGCCCTTTACCCGGCAGGTCTTCAGCGACGCGGGCCTCAAGCTGATGCGGCAGCTCGGTGTGCCGAAAAAACTGGGCGAGGACAACCGCAAGCTGGTCGCCGGAAGCCCGCTGCTGCTCGCCGCGCTGCTGGACAAATCGGAGTACCGCCCCGGCGAACTCAGCGGCTTTTACTCCGTCTTCGGCCTCGGCGCGGCGATGGAGAACATCTGGAACGCGGTCGGGGCGCTCGGCATGGGCATCCAGTTCGTCTCCACGCCGATGGAGATTCCCCGACAGTGGCGGGCCATCCAGACCCTGCTGAACGTGCCCGGCGACCTCGAACTGATGGCCGTCTACCGGCTGGGGTACCTCCCGGCGGGCGAGAAGCGTCCCTCCATCGACTGGAGCAGCCGTCACCGCAAGCGCCTGTCGCAGTTCGTCGCCCGCGAGCGCTGGGGGGAGCCGGAGGAGGAGTAACCCTCTTGGGTCCCTTGCTGCAACCCCCGCCGCTCACCGTCCGCCCGCCCCGCAGGCGTCACAATGCCCCCTCGGAGGAACCACCCATGACCCAGACCACCCCCAACGCCGCGCAGAGCGGCACCTTCAAGATCGGCGGCGACCTCAGCGTGAACCGCCTGGGCTTCGGCGCGATGCGGATTACCGGCGAGGGCGTCTGGGGCGACCCCGCCGACCGCGAGGGCGCCTTGGCGACCCTGCGCCGGTTGCCCGACCTGGGCGTCAACTTCATCGACACCGCCGACTCCTACGGCCCGGCCGTCTCGGAGGAACTCATCCGCGAGGCGCTGCACCCCTACGACACGGTGGTCGTGGCGACCAAGGCGGGCCTGACCCGCACCGGCCCCGACGTGTGGATTCCGGTGGGCCGCCCCGAGTACCTCAAGCAGCAGGCCTATATCTCGCGCCGCCGCCTGGGGGTCGAGCGCATCGACCTGTGGCAACTGCACCGCATCGACCGCCATGTGCCGCAGGACGAGCAGTTCGGCGCGATCCGCGAGCTGATCGACGAGGGCGTCATCCGCCACGCGGGCCTCAGCGAGGTCAGCGTGGAGGAGATCGAGGCCGCCCGCCGCGTCTTCCCGGTCGCCACCGTGCAGAACCTCTACAACCTCGCCAACCGCAAGTCCGAGGACGTGCTGGACCACTGCGAGCGCGAGGGCATCGGCTTTATTCCGTGGTATCCCCTGGCCGCCGGGCGGCTGGCGCAGGAGGGCAGCGTCCTGACCGAGATCGCCGGGCGCCTGGGCGCGACCCCCTCGCAGGTGGCCCTCGCCTGGGTCCTGCGCCGCAGCCCTGTCATGCTGCCCATTCCCGGCACGGGCAAGGTGGGGCACCTGGAGGAGAACGTGGCCGCCGCCTCGCTCACCCTCTCCGACGAGGACTTCACCGCCCTGGACGAGGTGGGCCGCCAGGAGTGGGAGCGCCAGCAGGCCGCCCGGCGCTGAGCCGAACGGGACTTCGGTGGGGGAGAGGGGATGACCTTCTCCCCCTTGCCGTGATGGTCCAACGGTAAAGCCCCCGTCAGCTCTGACGGTGCGGCAGGGCACGGTGCCCGGCGGGGGAGGGGGGAGAATGCCGCATGGCTGCCTCCCCTGCCCTGCCGCTGGTGCGCTCGCTCGTGACCGGGCACCCGCCCTACCGCGCCCCCCAGGCCGAGGTCCGGGAGGCCGCCCGCACCCTCTTTCCGCGCATGGCAGCCCGCCCGCACATGCTCGACGTGTTCGACAACGCGCAGATCGACTCCCGCGCCCTGTCGCGCCCGCTGGAATGGTACCTGGAGCCGCGCGGCTTCGGGGAGAAAAACGCCGTCTTCGTGGAGGAGGCCCGTGCCCTGACCGTCCGGCTGGCGCGAGAAGCCCTGGAGCGGGCGGACGTGACCCCGGCAGAGGTGGACGCGGTGGTCGTGGTGAACACCAGTGGCCTGAGCACTCCTAGCCTGGACGCTTATCTGATCGGAGCGCTGGGCCTCAACCCGCACGCGGCGCGACTGCCGGTGTGGGGGCTGGGGTGCGCGGGCGGGGCTTCGGGCCTCGCGCGGGCCGCCGACCTCGTGCGGGCGGGGTTCCGGCGGGTGCTGTTCGTGGCGGTGGAGCTGTGCAGCCTGACCCTGGTGAAGGGCGACGAGTCCAAGAGCAACTTCGTGGGCACGGCCCTCTTCGCGGACGGCGGCGCGGCCCTGGTCGTCACCGCCGCCGACGTGCCCGGCCCGCCGCCGCTGGCCGCGCTCCACGGCGCTTTCTCCACCCTGATCGAGGACTCCGAGGACATCATGGGCTGGGACGTGGTGGACGACGGCCTGAAGGTGCGCTTCTCGCGCGACATCCCCACCCTGGTCCGCTCCATGATGCGGGAGAACGTCGCGCAGGCCCTCGCCGGGCGCGGATGGAGCCGGGACGACGTGGGCACCTTCGTGGTGCACCCCGGCGGGGTCAAGGTGCTCGCCGCCTATGAGGAAGCGCTCGACCTGCCCCCCGGCGCCCTCGACACCAGCCGCCGCGTCCTCGCCGCGCACGGCAACATGAGCAGTGTGACGGTCCTGTTCGTGCTGGAGGAGGTGCTGCGCGGGAAGCCGCTGGGCCAGGGCCTCCTCTCCGCGATGGGACCGGGCTTCAGCGCCGAACACGTGCTGCTGAGCTTCGGGCCGCTGGACTGAGGAGGACAGCAGGAGAACGGAGCCTTCCCGACCGGGCGAAGGCTCCGTTTCCTGTGTGTGGGGCCGGACTTAGCTGCCGTCCTCCCCGTCCACCGTCTTCTGCGGGTTCGTGGTCGCGCCGCTCGCGGGCAGGCCCGACGCCATCCCGCCGTGGGTGGTGGGGTTGCGGGCCTCGCCGCCCGCCGCGCTGGGGGCCGGGGCGTCCGGATTCGCGGTGAGGGGCGTGTCTGCCCCCGCGTCCGCGTTCTCGTCGCCCACCTGGCCCCAGTGGGCGTCCGTCTGCCCCTCGTCCGGCGTCTTGGGGGTGCCGGTCTGCCAGTTGGGGTTGTCCTGCACCTGTTCCTGCGGCACGTTGTCTTGGGGGCCGGTGCCGCTCCTCGTGGGGTCGCTCATGGGGGGCCACCTCCTGGGACTGCTGTTCAGCGGCGCTGGTTCTGGGGCTGCATTCCGTCGTGCTCGCCCGTCACGTCCTTCGGGGTCTGCTCGACCTGCTGGCCCTTCTCGGCCATGCCGGGGCGGCGCACGGCCTTTTCGCCGCTGAGGTCGTCGGTGTCCTTGACGCCTCCCTCGGGGCTGCGGTCGGCGGGTGGGCGGGGTTTGTCGTCACTCATGGGTGGACCTCCCTGGGGTGAAGTGGGTGTGGAAGGTCAGCCTACCCCTCCCGACTGGGCGGCAACCTTCACCTCGCCTATACCCGGCGCCGCAGCAGGCGCAACCCCATGAACACCACGAAGACGGTCCCGCCCTCGTGCGCGAGCACGCCCAGCGGCAGCGGCACCTGCCCCGCCACCGCGAGCGGCGCGACGATCAGAATGACACCGAAGGCGAAGGTCAGGTTCAGCCGCACGGTGCGCCGCGCTTCCCGTGCGAGCCGCACCGCGCCCGCCAGCCGCCCGAGGTCGTTGTGCATCAGCACCACGTCGGCGCTCTCGATCGCCACGTCGGTCCCCGAGGCCACCGCCACCCCCAGATCGGCGCGGGCCAGCGCGGGGGCGTCGTTCACCCCGTCGCCCACCATCGCCACCGGGCCGGGCAGCTCGCCGATGATTCGCAACTTGTCCTCCGGCAGCAGCTCGGCGCGGTACTCGCTCAGGCCGACCTCCCGCGCCACCGTGCGGGCCACCTCCTCGCGGTCGCCGGTCAGCATGACGCGGTGCTGCACCCCACTGGCTGCGAGCTGGTCCAGCGCGTCGCGGATGCCGGGGCGCGGGGCGTCGGTCACCCCCAGCAGCCCCACGGCGCGGCTCCCCACCCCCACGATGACCACGCAGCGGCCCGCGGCGGCCAGCTCGTCCAGCCTGGCCCGCTGCGCCTCCGACAGGGTGGCCCCCTGCCGCCCGGCCAGCCGGAGGTTGCCCGCCCAGGCGACCTCGCCCTCCGGGGTGCGGGCGGTAATGCCATGGCCGGGCACAGCCTGCGCGTCCGTGAGGGCCAGCGGCGTCACCCCGCGCTCCCCCGCCGCCGTCACGACCGCCCGCGCGATGGGGTGCTCGCTGTGGGTCTCCAGTCCGGCCGCCAGCGCGAGGGCTTGCCGCTCGTCGGCGGCGTGGACGTGCGTCAGGGTCATCCTCGCCTGGGTCAGGGTGCCCGTCTTGTCGAAGGCGACCGTCTGCACCCCGGCCAGCGCGTCGAGCGCGGCGCTGCTCTTGAACAGCACCCCGGCGCGGGCGGCGGCGGCCATCGCCGAGAGCATCACGGCGGGCGTCGAGATCACGACCGCGCAGGGGCTGGCGACCACCATGAAGGTCATCGCCCGGTACCACGCGTCATCGGTAGGCAGGCCAAAACCGTAGTACAGCAGCGCAAACACCAGCGGCACGCCCAGCAGCACGGCGGTCGCGTAAGGGCTTTCCCAGCGCTCGGTGAGGGTCTCGGTGCGGCTTTTCTGGGTCTGCGCCTCCTCCATCAGCCCGACGAGGCGGGCCAGGGTGCTCTCGCCCGCGGGCCGGATGACCTCGGCCTCCACGCTGCCGTTGAGGTTGACCGTCCCCGAGGCGAGGGCGGCGCCCGGTTCCTTGTCCACCGGCACGCTTTCCCCGGTGACGGGCGACTCGTCCACGCTGGTCTGCCCGCGCACCACCCGCGCGTCGGCGGCGATGCGCTCGCCGGGGCGCACCACCAGCAGGTCGCCCACCTGAATCTCGCCCAGCTCGCACCAGCGCTCCCGCCCGTCCCGGCGCACGGTGGCTCCCTCCGGGTTGAGGTCCATCAGCGCCTGAATCGCGTTCTTGGTGCGGCCCATCGCCCAGTCCTGCAAGGTGTTGGACAGGCTGAACAAAAAGAGCAGGATCGCCCCGTCCGCCATCTGCCCGATAGAAGCGGCTCCCAGCGCGGCCAGCACCATCAGCAGGTCCACGTCCAGCTTGCGCTCGCGCAGCAGGCTCCGCAGCGCCTCGCGCCCGGCGGGAATCCCCCCCGCGAGGTACGCCAGCCCGTAGCCCACCCACATGACGGCGGGCAGGGCCAGCAGATGCTCGCCCACCACCCCCACCAGCAGGCCCAGCAGGGTCAGGGCGGTCAGCAAGACGGCCGTTCGCAATTCCGGCGACAGGCGAAAGGGACGTGGCAAACCTGCGGGAGAGGGGGTCGGCAGGGTCGAGGTGGTCATGGGGCCTCCGGGCAGGAATCGAGCTTAATAGGAATCCTTCTCAATAAGCCCAGTCTACTCCTCTGTCGGGTCCGACTCAACGCCCTATTCAGAGCGGAATGCTGGAGATACCTCGTCTGGTATGGCCGCCAGCGGCAGGTCATGCTCACGGGCCAAGGCGAGCCAGTGGGCGGTGGGCCGTGAGCGAAAGGTGCCCTCCGGGTCCGGGCCGATCACCTCGTGGAAGCGGGCGGCAAAGTGCGCCTCCAGCGCGGCCACGGCGACCGTGCCGTCGGCAGTGGCGTACAGGCGGTACGTGGGCGAGGCTCCCGACAGCAGCCCCCCTGGCGCCGTCAGCCCGGAGCGCAGCGGTCCCGCCGCCAGCCGCGCCGCGTCTCCCAGGCCCACCACCCGCTCCCGCTCGGGCAAGCCGCGCTCGCGCCCCAGTAGCAGGGCCAGCGCCGCCGCGTACGCCTGCTGGCCGCCCAGCACGTCGGCGAACAGGGTGCGTGGCATGGCGGGCCGGGCGGGATCGAGCAGTCCAGCCTCCGCCACATAGGTCAGGTCGTGCCCCGGCGTCTGCGGCGTGCGCGTGTCCCCCACGATGAGGACCCGGCACAGATGCGGGCAGTCTCGCCCCAGCGTCTTCCCGTCCAGCCCCAGCCGCCCCAGCGCCGAGGGACGGCTGCTCGTGAGTAACAGGTCCGCTTCGGCCAGCCGCGCCCGCAGCTCGGCCCGTCCCTCTGCCCCCTTGAGGTCGAGGCGCCGCACCTCCACCCCCCGCGTGAGTTCCGCGTACCACTCCGGCGCCCACGCCGCGAAGGGGTCACCGCCCGGCGGTTCGACCTTGACCACCCGTGCCCCGTCGTCCCGCAGCGCGGCGGCGGCGAGTGGGCCAGGCAGGTTGGGCGCGAGGCTCAGGACCGTGAAGCCGTGCAGGGGACCGGGCATGATCCATCCTCTCACCCGCAACGTGTTGTCCCCACGGGGGTAACGGCGTTCCTGTGCCGGAGACGGGGTCTTTTCGGGGCACTCCGCCTATGATGGACCCATCTACCCGCGCCCCTCGCGGGGGCCTGCCAGAAGGCGGCCAGAAGGAGACTGACATGGCGATGAACCTGTTCGGTGCGCGTGACGTGCTCACCACCAAGGCTGGGCAGAAGCTCTATTTCTACGACCTCAACAAGCTTCAGGTGGACGGCGCGGACATTGCCCGCCTGCCCTTCAGCGTCAAGGTGCTGCTCGAAAGCGTCCTGCGTGAGGCTAACAACTACGACGTGCGCGAGGAGGATGTCCGCGCCGTCGCGAACTGGAAGCCCGTCAACGAGGAAATCGAGATTCCCTTCAAGCCCGCCCGCGTGATTCTTCAGGACTTCACGGGCGTGCCCGCCGTCGTGGACCTTGCGTCCATGCGCGACGCGATGGTCAAGCTCGGCGGTGACCCCAAGCAGATCAACCCACTGATTCCGGTCGACCTCGTGATTGACCACTCGGTGCAGGTCGACGAGTTCGGCACCGACTTCGCGCTCGCCAACAACATGGCGCTGGAGTTCGAGCGCAACCGCGAGCGCTACGAGTTCCTCCGGTGGGGTCAGCAGGCCTTTGACAACTTCGGCGTGGTGCCGCCCGCGTCGGGCATCATCCACCAGGTTAACCTCGAATACCTCGCCAAGGGCGTGCAGAGCCGCCCCGAGGACGACGGCGTGGTCGTGTACCCCGACTCGCTCGTCGGCACCGACAGCCACACCACCATGATCAACGGCCTGGGCATCGTGGGCTGGGGCGTGGGCGGCATCGAGGCCGAGGCCGTGATGCTGGGCCAGCCCATCTACATGCTGATGCCGGAAGTCATCGGCTTCAAGATCACGGGCGCGATGCCGGAGGGCGCCACCGCCACCGACCTCGCCCTGCGCGTCACGCAGATGCTGCGCGAGAAGGGCGTGGTGGGCAAGTTCGTGGAGTTCTACGGGGCGGGCCTGAGCAGCATGACCCTGCCCGACCGCGCGACCATCGCCAACATGGCCCCCGAGTACGGCGCCACGATGGGCTTTTTCCCCGTCGACGAGGAGGCGCTGCGCTACCTGCGCCGCACGGGCCGCCTGGAAGACGAGATCGAACTCGTCGAGGCGTACTACAAGGCGCAGGGCATGTTCCGCACCGACGAGACGCCCGATCCCGTCTTCACCGACACCATCGAACTCGACCTGTCCACCATCGTGCCCAGCCTCGCCGGGCCCAAGCGTCCGCAGGACCGGGTCGACCTCACCGACATGCACACCGTGTTTGCCGAGGCTCTGACCGCGCCCGTCAAGAACCGGGGCTTCGAGCTGGACGCGGACAAGCTGGACGCGCAGGGCACCATCGGCGGCACCGACATCAAGATCGGGCACGGCGCGGTGACGCTGGCGTCGATCACCTCCTGCACGAACACCTCCAACCCCAGCGTGCTGATCGCGGCGGGCCTCGTCGCCAAGAAAGCCGTGGAAAAGGGCCTGAGGCCCAAGCCCTGGGTCAAGACCAGCCTCGCGCCCGGCTCCAAGGTCGTCACCGAGTACCTTGAGGCCGCCGGGTTGCAGGACTACCTCGACCAGATCGGCTTCAACACGGTCGGCTACGGCTGCATGACCTGCATCGGGAACTCCGGGCCGCTGCCCGAGCCCACCGTGCAGGCCATCGAGGAAGGCAACCTCGTGGTCGCGTCGGTGCTGTCGGGCAACCGCAACTTCGAGGGCCGCGTCAACCCCCACATCAAGGCGAACTACCTCGCCTCGCCGCCCCTCGTGGTGGCCTACGCGCTCGCGGGCACGGTCGTCAATGACATCGTGAACGACCCCATCGGCACGGGCACGGACGGCCAGCCCGTCTACCTGCGCGACGTGTGGCCGACGGGCGCCGAGATCCAGACCATCATGGATCAGGCGATCAACGCGGAGATGTTCAAGCGCGTCTACGACGGCATCGAGCAGAGCAACGAGCAGTGGAACGCGATTCCGGTCGCGGAGGGGGCGCTGTACACCTGGAACCCCGAGTCCACCTACATCCAGAACCCGCCCTTCTTTGAGACGCTGGCGGGCGGCCCGAGCGACATCACCTCCATCGAGGGCGCCCGCGTGCTCGTGAAGGTGGGCGACTCGGTGACCACCGACCACATCAGCCCGGCCGGGTCCTTCAAGTCGGACACCCCGGCGGGCAAGTACCTACTGGAGCGCGGCATCCAGCCCAAGGACTTCAACTCCTACGGCTCGCGCCGCGGCAACGACCGCATCATGACGCGAGGGACGTTCGCCAACATCCGCCTCAAGAACCAGCTCGCGCCCGGCACCGAGGGGGGCTTTACCACCAACTTCCTGAACGGTGAAGTGACGAGCATCTACGACGCCTCGACCGCCTACAAGGAAGCGGGCGTGCCGCTGCTGGTCTTCGCGGGCAAGGACTACGGCATGGGCTCCAGCCGCGACTGGGCCGCCAAGGGCACCTTCCTGCTGGGCGTGAAGGCCGTGATCGCCGAGAGCTTCGAGCGCATTCACCGCTCCAACCTCGTCGGGATGGGCGTACTGCCCCTCCAGTACAAGAACGGCGAGACGGCGGACAGCCTCGGCATTCAGGGCGACGAAACCTTCGACCTGATCCTGCCCGGTGACCTGAAGCCCCGTCAGGACGTGACGCTGCGCGTCACCAAAGACGGCCAGACCCGCGAGGTCACCCTCCAGTGCCGCATCGACACGCCGGTCGAGATCGACTACTACAAGAACGGCGGTATTCTCCAGACTGTGCTGCGCGGGATTCTGGAGCGCAGCGGCCAGCGGGCGGGCGCTCAGGCGTAAGCCGGTTCGGTCCGCAGAAAAGCCCCGACCCGCTGACTGGGTGGGGGCTTTTCTGCGTCCTGGGTCGCTCTACTCGCGCCGCACCCGCTCAGGCCGCAGCCGTCCTTGCGGCGTCTGAAGGTAATGGACCAGCCACGCCACGACGACGAGAAGGTGCAGCGTCAGCAGGCCGAAGAGCGCCGTGTCGGGCTGACTGGTGTGCCCGTAGGCCCCGACCAGCTGGAAGAGGACCAGCGTCAGCAGCACCTTGGGCCGACGCTCGGGAAAGCGCACATAGGCGTATGTACCGCCCACCATGCTGAACAGAAGCGGAAGAAGGAGAGCGTTGAGCATCTCTTGACCCATGCCTCATTCTGAATCAGCAAGTCTGACAGGAATTGTGCTTTGGGTGAGGTGTTCTCTGGCTGCCCTCAGCCGAAGTACGTGAGAATCATGTGAGCAGTTCAAGGGTGGCGCAAGGTTGCGTCAACCTCGGGTAAGGGAGAAAACCTCCCACGCGCGGGGTCGACTTTCTACACTCCCCGAAGGAGGCTGATTTATGGCTCGATTGCAAGGCAACGGCGGGGGCGGCGGGCGCACGGCGCTCCTCGTCATTCTGATTCTGCTCATTCTGTTCCTACTGGCGTACTTTCTGTACCTCAAGCCCCAGGGCATCCTCGACCTGGGCTTCTAAGCCCAGGCTCCCACCCGGAGGAATCGCATGATCAAAGGCAAAGAACTGCTGGGCCGCAACGTCGTGGCCATCAACACGGGCGAGCGC
Source organism: Deinococcus terrestris (assembly GCF_009377345.1). Classification (NCBI taxonomy): domain Bacteria; kingdom Thermotogati; phylum Deinococcota; class Deinococci; order Deinococcales; family Deinococcaceae; genus Deinococcus; species Deinococcus terrestris. The sequence goes on from NZ_WBSL01000003.1 coordinate 215,565, forward strand.
ATCGACAGCGTGCGCGACCTCGTCTTCGACCATCAGGCCAATCAGGTCCTGGGACTGCTCGTCGACGAGGGCGGCTGGTTCCGCTCGGCGCGGGTGGTGCCCTTCGAGGCGATCCGCTCGGTTGGGGAAGACGCCATCATGGTGGACAGCGCCGAGGCCGTGACCTCCACCCGTGAGGACGGCCGCCTCGCCGAGGTGCTGGACTCCAATATCAGCCTCGTTGGGATGACCCTGCTGACCACCGACGGCCAGAACCTCGGCAAGATCGCGGACGTGTACTTCGACGAGACGACCGGGCGCGTGGAAGGCTACGACGCGACCGGCGGCATCTTCAGCGACCTCACCAGCGGCCGGACCTTCGTGCCCGCGCCGGAGGACGTGCAGATCGGTCAGGACGCCGCCATCGTGCCCATCAGTGTGGCGACCGCCATGCAGGAGCAGGAGCCCGGCGGCCTGAAGGGCGCCTATCAGAGCGCTGCCGAGAGCGTCAAGCACGGCTACGAAAACATCGCGGAAGCCACCAAGGAACGCCAGAAGGAATACGTCGTCGGCAAGACGGCGGGCGGCGACATCACCCTGGAAGACGGCACCGTGATCGTGCAGAAGGGGGACACCATCACCGCCGAGCAGGCCGAGCAGGCCGAGGGGGCGGGCAAGCTGGCCGCACTCGCGACCGCCGCAACGGGCGGAGTGCTCTCGGAAGCCTATGGCAGTGCCAAGGAGCGGGTGCAGGGCAGCGTGGACGACCTGCGCGGAGCCAGCGCCGAGCGTCAGCGCGAGTACGTGATCGGCAAGACCGCTGCCACCGACGTGACGGCGGAGGTGGCCGACGGGGTGCAGGAGGTCATCGTTCACCAGGGCACGGTCATCACGCCTTTCCATGCCGAGCGGGCCGAGCAGGCTGGGCGCCTGCCCGCGCTCGTCGCGGCGGCGGGCGGCGGCAGCCTCACGGAGACCGTCCAGACGCTGACCGGGCGCCGGGAAGCCACCACTGTGGAGGACACCATCGGGCGCCGGGTCCGCAGTGACGTGCGCACGCCCACCGGCAACCTCCTCGCCGTGCAGGGCCAGATCGTGACTCCCGCCGTGGCCGAGCGTGCCCGCACCCTGGGGCTGGAAGCCGCGCTGATTGCCGCGACCGTCGCTCCCCAGACTGCGGGGGCAAGCAGCACCGGCACCGCCGCCGCCCTGTCCGGGGGCGTGGCGAGCGTCAGCGAGGGCGCGAGCAACCTGCTTGACCGCGCCAAGTCGTGGTTCAGCGACAAGCGCGAGGAGGCGGGAGAGGCCCTCGAAAACCGTCAGCAGCAGCAGAGGGAGCAGAAGGTGCGCGACGCGCTGGGCCGCCCCGTCACCCGCGTGATTCTGGCCCCCGACGACACCATCATCCTCAATGTCGGCGAGATCGTGACCCACAAGGCCATCGACGCCGCGCGGGCCGGAGACGTGCTCGACATCCTGGTGGACAGCGTGAGCAAGGAAGAGCCGATCATCGACCCCCTCGCCGTGCGCCCCCACGAGACGGGCGTCGCTGCGCTGGAAGGTCAGGCCGACCTTGCCGAGGAACGGCTGGACGACGGCGCCCGGCCGGGAATGGACCCGGTGAACCCCACCGACCCCACCCGGCGCAACTGAGCCTTTCAAGCTGAGGGCGGACCTCCCGTGCTGGGGGTCCGCCCTCTCCTGCTGTGCCCGTTATACCGTTGCCGTCCAGTTCGTTATCGAATCGGGAGAGCACCGATTCAAGAACCCCTTTTCCGGCCACCGTTTCTTTCCGTCTCGCTCCGCTCGGGTTGAATAGAAGTTGTCACTGCTCGACCCGAATTCGTGTCAGTTGCGGAAAATGACCTCTTCCCGGTGGAAGGACCGCAGCGCCAGCAGCCCCAGCAGCAGCGTCCCCACCAGATTGGCCCCAATCGCGGTGAGCGCGTGCCCGGCCGTCAGGTTGCCGCGCACCACGTCGAGGATAGCCACCATGCTTCCGAAGAGGGGCAGGGCGTAGATGCCGTCACTTAGGGTCAGGAAGTCGCTGAATTGCAGCAGCACTGCCGGAAACACGATGGCGAGCGAGAGCGGCGTGACGTAGGTCTGCGCTTCCTTGTACGAGCGGGCGTAGATGCTCAGGGCGATCAGGATGGCGCTGATGAGGAGGGCGGCGCTGATCACCGTCCCCAGCAGCGCGAGCGCCCCCCCCAGCGTCAGCGTGAGTTGCCCGCCGAACGCCTGGGTGAGTTCGGCGCCCGCTCCGTCCCCGTCCAGCAGAAGCCGCGACAGCACTCCAGTCAGCAGAAAGCCCGCCACGCTGAACAGGGCGGTGGTCAGCGCCGTGATCGTCGTGGCGAGCAGTTTTCCGGCCACGACCTCCGAACGCCGGACAGGCGAGACGAGCAGGCTTTCGAGGGTGCCGCGCTCCTTTTCGCCTGCCGTGGCGTCGAGCGCGGTCGCCATCGCCCCCGACAGGATGAAGTTCAGCATCAAGAGGGGAATCAGGAAGGCGAGCTGCCCGCTGCGCCGCTCCTGCTCGGGGCTGGCGTCGATGGGGGAGAGGGTCACGGGCGTCAGCGTCTGCGCCCCCAGCCCCAGCCCGCTCAGCCGTTCCAAGGCCAGCTCGCGGTTGTACGCCTCCACGGTGGCCTGCACCTTGGCGAAGGCCCCGGTCTGTGCCCGCAGGTTGCCCAGCTTGGCGTACACCTCCAGCTCTCCCGTGCCGTCGCCCGCGCGGGTGGGCAGCGGCTCCGGCGCCCGCAGCGCCGCGTCCACCTCGCCCGACTGCACGGCGGCGCGGGGGTCCTCCACCGGGACAAGTTCGACCCCGGCGCGGATCACGGTGCCGTCAGGGGCCTTCTCGTCGCGGGTCAGGGCGGTGCGCAGCGGCGCGGGCAGCGTGCCCACCACTCCGACCTGCTGCCGCTCCTGCGCCTGCCCGCCAATGAAATTGCCCAGGAGCAGCGGCAGGCCCAGCGTGAACAGCGGAATCAGCAGCAGCGGAATCAGGATGGTGCTTGTCAGGGTGCGGCGGTCGCGCAGGGTCGAGAGCAGGTCGCGCGAGGCCACCCGCCAGATGTAATCAGGACGCACGCGCCGCCTCCCCGTCCATGCCGCGCACCAGCGCGAAAAAGGCCCGTTCCAGATTGCGCTCGCCCGTCCGCGCCAGGATGTCGGGGATGGTTCCTGCCGTCACAAGTTCGCCCTGGTGCAGGATCGCCACCCGGTCGCAGACTTCCTCGGCCTCGCTCATGACGTGGGTGGAGTAGAGGGTCAGCCGCCCCGGCCGCCGCGCCGCCGCCACGAAGTCGAGCAGGGTGCGCCGCGCGAAGATGTCCAGCCCGCTCGCCGCCTCGTCGAGCACCAGCACCTGCGGGTCGTGGATCACGGCGCGGGCGATCACCACCTTCTGCTTCATGCCCGTCGAGTACTCGCCCGCGCGGGTGTCCAGGGTGCGCCCCAGGTCCAGCGCGGCGTCGAGTTCCGCGATGCGGGTGTCGGCCTGCGCCCGCGTCATGCCGTAGAAGCCCGCAAAGGAGCGCAGCACCTCGCGCCCCGTCAGCCGCGCGGGCAGGCCCATGCCGCCGTTGACCACACCGATCACCCGGCGCACCGCCTCCGGCTCGCGCGTCACGTCGTGGCCCGCCACGCTCGCGGTCCCTGAGGTAGGCCGCAGCAGGGTCGCCAGGATGCGCAGCAGGGTGGTCTTGCCCGCCCCGTTGGGGCCGAGCAGGCCGAAGACCTCGCCCTCCCCCGCCGTGAGGCTCACGTCCCGCAGCGCGGCGTGCCGCCCGTAGGTCTTGCTCAGGTTCTGTATCTCCAGCATTGTTCCTCCCACCTGACCCTACGGCACAGGTGAGACGAACGTTGCCGGGCTCACGTTGTGTGGCGGCCCACCCGTCCCGTCAAGGAACGCTAGAGGCGCCGCGTGGCCCCTCTCACGGTGGTCTGATGGGCGGGGGGTACGCTGGAATCCAGAAGTGAGGAAGCGGGGAGCCGCCTGGCCTGCCCGCCGTTTGTTGCCCCCAGTTCAATGCCGGGTCAGCTTGGCTCATCCAGATGAGAGCCCGATCTGTCACAATAGGAAAGTTGCGCCCTGCGCACTTGTACCGAGTCCATGATCCCGACTTACCGCCGGAGGGGCCTGACCGTCCGCTCTGGTTTTCCGGAGGATAGCGCATGTTTAACCCCCCCACCCTCGAAGACCTGCAAGAAACCCGGCGTGCCAACGAAAAGCTCGTCCTGAAGGCGCTGGAGAGCAAGCCCGAATGGGTCGAGACCGAACTCGCCAAGACCACCGGCCTCGCCCTGTCGCACCTGCGGGCGGCCCTTGCCAGCCTGCTCGACCAGGGCCGGGTGCGCCGCCTGCCCGGCACCGGCACCCGCGCCGTGTACGGCCTGGCCGACCCCGGCCTCGCGGACGTGCCCGCCACGCCGCTGACGGAGGATGCCAAGCGCGTCCGTGACTACCTTGAAGGCCGGGCCGACAGCGCCCTGTACATGAGCGACCAGCTCCGCATGACCCGCGACGACGTGATGGCGGCGCTCTCGCTCCTGAACGCGCACGGCATGATCACCTGCACCTTTGTGGGCAGCCTGGTGATTTTCCGCCTCAAGGAAGCGCAGGCGCTGGGGCAGGAGCAGCCGACGCCCGCCCCCACGACCGGCAAGAAGAAGCAGGTCGCCTGACCTTCCGCTGCTGCTGATCCCTGGGCCTCCCGCTGTGGAGGCCCTTTTTCTTGGGGCTGACCGGGCGGGGACAGGGCCTCTGTTATGCTGGGCTTCATGAAGCTCGTGCTCGCCGTGATTCAGGATGCCGACGCCGCCGCGCTGATCCGGGTGCTGTCGGAAAACGCCTTCGAGGTCACCAAGCTCGCCAGCACGGGCGGCTTTCTGCGCGAGGGCAACACCACCCTGATGATCGGGGTCCCCGATACCCGCATGGACGAACTCAAGCGCCACGTCCAGCAGACCTGCCGCACCCGCACCCGCCTCGTCACCCCCGGCGTCCCGATGGGCGAGGGCGGCGAGGGCATGGCGTCGGACCCCGTGGAGGTCGCGGTGGGCGGCGCGGTGATGTTCGTGCTGGGCGTGCAGGAGTTCGTCAAGGTCTGAGCGCCAGAGGTTGAAGCGCCCGTCAGCCGAACTCATCTGCGGCGGGACCGGGAAGGAGAAAGCTGGGGCATGCGCCTCCTGATGCCCGTCTGCGCCGCCCTCGCCCTCGCCCTGACTCCACTGGCGTCTGCCGTGCCAGTCAAGCCCGCCTGGACCGTGCCAGGGGTCGGGTGGCAGGGCTTCGCGGCCTCGGGCGAACTGTTGACCCGGCCCCGGCTGGCTTCCGGCGAGTGGGCGGGCACCCTGGAGCGGCGCGACCCCGCGACGGGCGAGGTGCGGGCACGGCTGGACCTCGCCCCGGACATGGGCCTACTCACCGTCACGCCGGACCTAACGGGGGGCGCGTGGCTGAACCGCAGCGGGGACGTGCTGACCGTCCGCACGCCGGGCCGCGAGTGGCGGGCCAGCACCCCCGGCCTGAGCGGGACACTGTTCCTGCGCTTCAGCCCGGATGGGAACACACTGGTCCTCGGGAACGCGAACGGGTACGTGCAGCTCTGGGACGTGGCGGCGGGAGAGCGCCGGGCCACCCTGCTGCTGGCTTCCCGGCCCGAGGCGGTCGCCTTCCACCCGGATGGGGAGCGGCTGGCAGTCAACGAGCGGGGCTGGCACGCCAACAGGAGCAGCGTGACCCTCTGGCGGCTGAGTACCGGGGAGCAGGTGGGAGAGGTGCCGGGGGTGCGCGGCGTGCTGCGGCCCTTCGCCTTTGCCCCCGACGGCACTCTGGTCGTGCCCCTGGCGTACAGCGTGGGCTGGCTGGACCCGGTAAGTGGGCGGGTGGTGCGGCGGCTGCCGACCTACACCGAGCCCTGCCCCCCGGACGGGCAGGCAGAGCGGACGTGCGCCCGGGGAGTCTGGACGGCCAGCCTGAGCGCGGATGGGCAGCGGGTCCTCGCCAACTCCGCCGAGCGGCGCGGCGGGGAAGACATGCCCGTGGCGCGGCTGTACGACGCGGGAAGCGGGGCGTTGCTGGGAACCTGGGACACGCCGCACGCCTCGGCCACCCTCTCGCCGGATGCGCGGACGCTGCTGCTGAACACCTGGATGGGCGAACTCCAGGGGGTCACGCTGCCCTGAAGCCCGCCCATCCTCCCCATCCGGTTACTTCGTGTCGTACCAGTTCGGTCCCACGCCGACCTCGACCGCCAGCGGCACGCTGAGCTGCGCGGCGCCCTCCATGACCTCGCGGGTAAGCCGCGCCACCTCCTCGGCCCGGTCCTCCGGCGCCTCGATCAGCAACTCGTCGTGGACTTGCAGCAGCAGCCTCGCTCCCAGCGCCTCCAGCTCGCGGTCCAGCCGCACCATCGCCAGCTTGATGATGTCGGCGGCGGTGCCCTGAATGGGCATGTTGTACGTCAGGCGCTCGCCCGCCTCGCGCAGGGTGCGGTTGGACGCCTTCAGCTCCGGCACGTAGCGGCGGCGGCCATACAGCGTCTCGACGTAGCCATGCTCGCGGCCGAATTCCAGCGTGCGGTCGATATAGCGCCGGATGCCGGGATAAGTGCTGAAGTACACCTCGATGAAGGTCGCCGCCTCCGCGTAGGGAATACCGAGGTCGTTGCTGAGGCGGTGGGCACTCATCCCGTACAGCACGCCGAAGTTGACCGTCTTGGCGGCGCGGCGCTGGTTGGGCGTGACGGTCGCCTCGTCTAGCCCCAGCACCTGCGCGGCGGTGCGGCGGTGGATGTCGGCGCCTTCCTGAAAGGCCTGCTGCATCAGGCGGTCTTCCGCAATATGCGCGAGCAGCCGCAGCTCGATCTGCGAGTAGTCGGCGCTGATCAGCACGAAGCCATCCTCCGCGATAAAGCCCTTGCGAATCTCGCGGCCGAGTTCCGAGCGGATGGGGATGTTCTGGAGGTTGGGGTTGAGGCTGCTCAGCCGCCCGGTTGCCACCGCCGTCTGCGCGAAGGTGGTATGCAGGCGCCCGGTCTGCGGATTGACAAGGTTGGGGAGGGGATCAAGGTACGTCCCCCGCAGTTTTTCCAGCTCGCGGTATTCCAGCAGTGCGGGGATGATGGGATGCTCGTCGCGCAGGGGTTCGAGGGCGGAAACCGCCGTGCTGCGCTTGCCCGTCAGCTTGGTCTTCTTGCCGCTGGCGAGGCCGAGTTCGTCGTACAGCACGGTTTCGAGCTGGTCGCGGCTGCGGATGGGAAACTCGCGGCCCGCGTGTCCATGAATCTCGGCCTCCAGGGTGGCGAGGCGCTCGGCCGTGGCGATGGACAGCCCGCGCAGGTAGGCGCTGTCGAGCCGCACCCCGCGCACCTCCATCCGGGTCAGGACCGCCGAGAGGGGCCGCTCCATCTCCTCGTAGAGCTTGCGGCGGGGCTCGTCGAGCTGGGGCGGGAGGTCGGCCATCAGGCGGTGGGTGATCGCGGCGCGGGTGGCCGCGTCGTCGGGCCAGGACAGGCGCAGGTAGCGCTCGGTGACGGTGGGCATGTTCGTGTTGGCGGGGTCGAGGAGATAGGCGACGAGGAGGGGATCGTCGCCCGGCTCCACCACCGTCCCGCGCACGCTGAGGTGCGCCGCGAGCGCCTTGGCCCCCGCCGCCCGCACCGACCGCTGCCCGATGAACTCGGCGTCGGAAACGGTGGGGGGGTACAGGGCCGCGAGCCGTTGCGAGGCCTTTTCGGCGGCGCGGGCCGCTTTCTCGGCAGCCTTCTGCTCGGCTTTGGTGCGCGGCGCGTCTGGGAGCAGCGCGGGTTCGGCGGGCGCTTCCGCTGCGGGCAGGGCACCGGGCGGGGGGGTGCGCTCTTCGGTCGGCGCGACGCGGGCCACTTCACCGTCGAAGGTGGCCGCCGCGATCAGGTCGGCGGTGAGGTCGTCCTCACGCGAGAGGACGTAGCCCCAGGTCACGTCTGGCCCCGGCGTGCGCCACGGCTCGGTCTGGGGTGGGGTGAAGGCTCCAGTTTCAGGGGCAGCAGTGGCGGCGGCCACGAGCGAGTCGGCCTCCTTTTGCCCCAGCGCGAGCACCTCCCGCTTGAGGGACACCAGCTCCAGCTCGTCGAGCAGTTCCATCAACTGGTCGGGATCGCCGGGGCCGCGCGGCACGCCGAGCTCGACCTTCAGCGGCAGGTCGGTGACCATGCACGAGAGGTCGCGGCTGAAATAGATGTCCTTTTCCGAGGCGAGCAGCTTCTCGCGGGTCCCCTTCGGTTCCAGTGTGCCCGCACGGGCGGCCTCCAGCGCGGCGTCGAGGGTGCCGTACTCCTGCAAAATCTTGGCGGCGGTCTTGGGGCCGATGCCCTTGGCGCCGGGGATGTTGTCGCTGGCGTCTCCGGTCAGCGCCCGGTAGTCCACCCACTGCCGCACGGTGACGCCGTACTTGTCCAGCACCTCCTGAGGCCCGATCAGCGAGAAGTCGTTGGCGATCACGCGCACGTGGTCGTCGAGCAGTTGGTAGGCGTCGCGGTCGGAGGTCACGATCCGGACCTGAAAGCCCCGGCCTTCCGCCATGCGGGTCACCGAGCCGATCACGTCGTCGGCCTCGTAACCCAGTTCCTCCAGCCGGGGCCAGCCCAGCGCGTCTACCAGGGCACGCAGGCGGCGAATCTGGCCGGGCAGGTCGGAAGGCGTCTGGGCGCGGCCCGACTTGTAGCCGTCGTACTGCTCGTGCCGGAAGCTGCCGCCGGGCGGGTCGAACACCACGATAATCTGGTTGCTGGCTTGCCGCGCGAGCCGCAGTGTCTGGCGCAGGAAGCCCAAAATGGCGTGCGTCGCTTCCCCCTTGCTGTTGCTCAGGGGCGGCAGCGCAAAGTAGGAGCGGAATGCCAGCGCGTGCCCGTCGATGAGCACGAGTGTGTCGGGCGAGGGGGGGGTCATGCGGGCATTGTACGGAGGGGCCGGGAGGAGAGAGCCGCCCCGCCCGCGCTGGGGGTAGGGTGGCGGCGGGGAGCTGGCCGCCCGTTCTCTGCCTCAGTGCCTGTGCAGCGGCTCGTCCAGCACCCCGTCCGGCGTGATCAGGCGCTCGACGATGGGAAAGGTGTCCAGCCCCTGCGCGGCCACGTTGGACAGCGCGTAGGCGTCGGCCGCCGCGTAGTTCACGCTGTATCCCAGGTCCGCGAGCGCCCCCAGCGTGAGGCGGCTCAGGGGCATCTGGCCCCGGCTCACGAATCCGGTCATCAGTTCGGCCCCGAAGACAGACTTCTTCCAGTGGCCGCACTTGGTGCCCTCGCCGTAGCCGTCCTCGACCGGGACGGCGGCGGCCAACCCGCCGAGTGCCCGGTACTCACGCAAGCCTGCCGCCCCGGTGTACTGCACCTGGGTCGCGGCCGTGCAGGAGGCTGCATCGGCCGCCAGAAACCTGTTCCACAGGGTGCCGATGCCCAGCACGTGGCCCATCTCATGCAGGATCACGCCGGTCAGCGTGCCGTTCGCCTCCATGCTCGCCAGGTCGGCCGAGTCGAACTGCATCTCGCCCCAGAGGGGCAGGCTGGTGCCGGGCCGCACCTGTCTCGGCCCGGCCTGCCCCAGCACCTTGCCGGGGCCATCGATGGGCACGCTGCTCGCCACGATGGTCAGGTCGTCCACCGTGACCCGCGCCCCGGTCGAAATCTGCACGCCCGCCACGTCCGGCAACCCCGCCGCGATAACCTGCGACCAGCGGGCCGCCGCCCCGGTGAAGGCGGCCTGTTGCGCGGGGGTCAGCAGGGTGCCGTTCGGAAAGACGACCGTGATGGCGAAGGGGTCCGAGGTCGGGGCGGGAGACTGCGGCGCGGCCACGACCGTGACTGTCAGGCTGGCCCGGCGGCTGGAGTCGCCCACGCTGACCGCCGTGACCGTGGCGGTGCCGGGGGCCACAGCGCTGACCCGCCCTGACCCGTCCACGCCCACCACGCCGGGATTGGAGGTGAACCAGGTGACGTTGCGGTCAAAGCTTCCCGTGCCTTGTACGGTCGCGGTGACGGGCTGGCTGCCCCCCGCCGTCAGGGTCAGCGAGGCGGGGCTGAGGGTCACCCCGGTGACCGTGGGCGCCGGGGCACTGACGGTCACGGTGAGGCTGGCCCGGCGGCTGGGGTCGCCCACACTGGTCGCGGTGATGGTGGCTTGCCCAGGCGCGGCGGCGGTGACCCGGCCTCCCGCGTCCACGCCCGCGACGCCCGCATTGGAGGTGGTCCAGGTCACGGCCGGATCGAAATTGCCTGTGCCCTGTACCGTGGCCGTGACGGACTGAGTGCCGCCCGTGGTCAGGTTGAGGTTTGTCGGGGACAGCACGACGCCCGTCACGGTGGCGGTAGGAACCGGGGCAATGACCGTGACGGTGAGGCTGGCCCGCTGGCTGGGGTCGCCCGCGCTGGTCGCGGTGACGGTGGCGGTGCCGGGAGCGGCGGCCGTCACCCGCCCGGCCGCGTCCACGCCCGCGACGCCTGCGTTGGAGGTGGTCCAGGTGACGGCCGGATTGAAGTTGCCCGTGCCCTGCACCGTGGCAGTAACGGCCTGAGTTCCGCCCACCGTCAGCTTGAGGGCCGTGTGGCTGAGGCTCATCCCCGTGACGGTGGGCGCTACCGGGCCAGGCACAGGCGCCGGTGGCGCGGTCACGGTAACCGTCAGGCTGGCCTTACGGGACGGGTCCTGCACGCTCGTGGCGGTGACCGTGGCGATTCCGGCCCCGGCCGCACTGACCTGCCCCTGCCCATCCACACTCGCCACACTGGGGCGGTCGCTGGCCCAGGTGACGGCCGGGTTGAAGTTCCCCGCGCCCTGCACGGTCGCCCGCACGCTCCGCCGCGCCCCGACCGTCAGCTCGAACGCCGGGGCATCCAGGCTCAGCCTCGTGATGGACGGCGTCGGCGCCATGGCCGGTGGGGGGGTGGTCGTGTCCGGCCGGGGCGCCGTGGAAGGGGAAGTGCAGGCGGTCAGCCCGAGGGCGAGGCAAAGGGTCAGGCGCAGGACAGGATGCATGGGACAGAGGTCTCCAGGGACGGTGCGGGAAGGAAGAGCGCTTCGTGAGGACAACCTCAACTTGACTTCATCTCTATTTTAGAAATTCGTCCCCTCCAGACTGCGAGCCAATCGCCACGGCCTGTCGAAAAGGCCACAAAGCGGGGCCCCGGAGTTCCAGCCGGGGCCCCACTCTGGGTTCTGGAAGGCGGGTCGCTCAGCCCCCTTGTCCCCGCGCCTCCACCACGCCTGCCAGCGTCCGGGCGACCTCGTGAATCTCGGCCTCGTCGGGGCCTTCGACCATCACCCGGATCAGGTTCTCGGTGCCGCTGGGGCGCAGGTTGACGCGGCCCCGGCCATTCAGGCGGGCCTCGGCCTCGGCGACGGCGGCCTGCACCGCCCCGTCGCGGGAGATGGCCTTCTTGTCGGCCACGCGCACGTTGACGAGGGTCTGCGGGAACATCACGAGGTCGTCGTGCAGCTCGTCCAGCGTGGTGCCCAGCTCCCGCATGTGCCCCAGCGTCAGCAGCGCGGTGAGCACCCCGTCTCCGGTGGGCGACACGTCGAGGAAGAGCATGTGCCCGCTCTGCTCGCCGCCCAGGGTCAGGCCCTGCTCGTGCAGGCGCTCGTGGACATAGCGGTCGCCCACGGCGGTGCGCTCCAGTCTCGCTCCGGCTTCCTTCAGCTTGACCTCCAGGCCCATGTTCGCCATCAGGGTGGTCACCACCGCCGCCTCGCCCCGTGCGCGGGCGCCCAGCAGCAGCATGTGGTCGCCGTGAACGACGTTGCCGCGCGAGTCCACGAACAGGGCGCGGTCGGCGTCCCCGTCAAAGGCCACGCCGAGGTCGTAGTCCCCCTCGCGCACGAGGCGCTGGAGGTGCTCCAGATGGGTCGAGCCGCAGCCCCGGTTGATGTTGCGGCCGTCAGGCGTGGTGTAGACGGCGAACACGTCGGCCCCCGCCGCCTGGAAGACCTTCGGCCCCACCCGGTAGGCCGCCCCGTTCGCGCAGTCCATCGCCACCTTCAGGCCCGTGAGGTCGGGCGCGTGCCCCCGCAGGAAACCCAGGTAGATGCGCTCGGCCTCCGCGTAGTTGGTCACCGAGCCAAGGTCGATGCCCGTCACGGGCGGCAGCGCGGGCACCTCGTCAATCGCGGCCTCGATCTCCAGCTCGGTCGCGTCGCTGAGCTTCTGGCCGCCCGGCCCGAAGAACTTGATCCCGTTGTCCTGGTAGGGGTTGTGCGAGGCGCTGATCACCACGCCCGCGTCGGCGCCGAGGTGCCGGGTGAGGTAACTCACGCCGGGGGTGGGCAGCACGCCCACGTGAACGACGGTCACGCCCCGGCTGGTCAGGCCCGCCGCGAGCGCCGCTTCGATCATGTCGCCGCTTTGCCGGGTGTCCTTGCCGATGACCACGCTGGCGCGGGGATTTCGCCGCTTGAAGACCTCGCCCGCCGCCGCCCCCAGGGTCATCACCCAGGCCGGGGTCAGCGGAAACTCGCCCGCCACCGCCCGCACGCCGTCGGTGCCGAAATACTTGCGCTCTGTCATGAGCGGCCATCATACGCGCCGCCCCCGGCCCCCCTGCCATGAACTTCCCGGCACTCGCCGGGGCGGAACTCTGGCCCGCCGGGCCGCGTACCCTGGGGCATGAGCGGATTTTCAGGCGGCTCCTTTTCCTTCGGTCGCAGCCACAGCCACGGACGCCGGGGCTTCGGAATGCTGGGCCACAGCCACAGCAGCGGGCATCGTCGGGGTGGGTTTCTCGGCGGCCTGACCAGCCACAGCAGCGGCCACCGGGGGCGCTACGTCGGCGGTGGGCATTACCGCCAGGCGCGGCGTTCGCGCGGGCTGGGGTGCCTGGGCGCGTTCATGGTGGGCGCCGCCCTGACCGGGGGCACGCTGGCCGGGGTGCTCTCGCTGCTGGCGTGAGGCTGGCGGCCCTCGCAGACGACCTGCGGCGGCTTCCCGGCCCCGGTCCGGCCCGTTCGGCGCGGGTATGGCCGGGGGACCTGCGGGCCGCCTTCCCCGGTCCCCGCCAGTTGCGCGAGGCTTGGGTGGGGGAGGGGGCGGCCTTCGCGCGGTACGCGGGCGGAGGCGGGGCTGGGGGCGGGGGCGGCCCCCTCTTCCTGAAGTACCTCCCGGCGGGCTGGCGCGACGAGCGGGCCTACGTGCGGCTGGGGCGTGAGGCGGCCTACCTGCGCGACCTCGCCCCCCTCTCGCCTGTGCCGCACGCTCGCTTCCGGCACGCGGCGAGCGACCCGGCCCGGCTGGGGGCACACCTCGTCACGGAAGACCTGACGGACGCGACGACGGGCTGGGGGGCATTTGCCACTGATGCGGAGCGGGAAACCGCGCTGGAACACATTGTGCGTCTGCTCGCCCGACACCACGCCTTCTGGCTGGATAGACCCGAGCTGCGCGGCGAGTGGGACTGGGACCCGGCGCGGGCAGTGCGGCGGGCGGGGCGGGTCAGGGTCGCCCCGGATTGGACAGACGGGGAGGGGTCGGCGGTGCGGGAGGCGGCCGAAGCCCTCCCCACGCTGCTGGCCGACACACGCGGCGTTACTCTCGCCCACGGCGACCTCCATGCCGGGCAGGTGCTGTGGTCGCGGGTGGACGGGTCGCCCATCCTGATCGACTACGGGCAGACGCACGCGGCGCCGCTGGGGGAGGACCTCGCCCACCTGCTGTACGTGCGGCTCTCGGCTCCTGACCGCGCCCGCCTCGGCCCCCGGTTACGAGAGGCGTACCTCGCGGAGCTCGCCGCCCACGGCGTTCACCGCAGCGAGGCCGGGTGGCAGGCCGAGGAGCGGGCGGGCCTCGCCCTGAACGTGCTGGCGACGGCGGCGCAGGCCGGGCGCGATCCCGGCAGCGGCGTGCGGGAGGCGCTGGCGCGGGTGACGGCCGGGTGGCACGGGGAGGGCTAGCCCTCCAGGCCCAGGAACCGCCGGTACCGCCCCAGTTCCGCCTCCAGCCCGCGCCGCAGCGCCGCTGTCCCGCGCACACCGAGTATCCAGGTCACGTCCGCTCGCAACTCGCCCCCCTCCACGCGCAGGTTGGCCCAGCCCACCGCCCGCTCGGCCTGAAAGACGGGCAGGGCATAGTAGCCGAACTGCCGCTTCTCGGCGGGTGTGTAGGCCTCCAGCCGGTACGTCCAGCCGTGCAGGTGGGCAAAACGGCGGCGGTCCCACACCAGGGGGTCGAAGGGACCGACCAGCCGCACCCCGCGCGGGGCAGGCAGCGCCGACACGTCCCAGTCGGCGGGCCAGACGTAGCGCAGGCCGTCCACCTTCTCCCCGTGGAGTTCTTCCCGGACGGCCCGGCGAAAGGCTGCCCTCAGCTCGGGGCGCAGGTGCGGCAGCCCGAAGCCCGACAGGCTCACCAGATACCCCAGGCTGGCCTCGGGCAGTGGGGCGTACAGGGCCGCGAGGAGGTAGACGGCGCCGCGCAGCCGCTCCCCCAGCGGAAGGGGCCGTTCGCGCAGGGCCGCCAGGTGGGGGGCCGGGCCGTAGAGCCGCACCCCCGACACCCGGCGGGTGACGCGGGCCTCGCCCCGGTGGTGCAGGGTGTCCAGCGCCCGCGTGCTCGCCGCCGACTGCCCACCCCAGGCGTTCGCCACCCGGCCCCGGCCCAGCCGCGCGGCCACCTCGCGGGGGTGCAACTCGCCGGACTCGCGCAGCAGCGCCCGTACCTCGTCCAAAAGCTCCGGGTGCTCGCGCTCAATTCGCGTCTCGCCCACCTCGCGCGGGTGGAGCAGCGCCTGCACCCGCCGGGGCACGAAGCCGTAGTTAGGCAGCATGTCTTCCTCGGCATCCAGCGCCGGGTAGAGGCGTTCGAGGTCGCCTGCTCGGTAGCCCCGGACCCTCTGCATCAGCGTGAGGTCCTGGGCGCGGGCCGGAGCGCGGATGGGGTCGGCCTGGAGGAAGGCCATCTCGTTCAGGGCGGCCTGAATGGAGGGCTGGCGGGTCAGGGTGCGGTGGGCGAGGGCTCGGAGGGCGGCGGGCGTGGGGGGCATGGAAGGAGGGTAAGGGGCAGGGGGTCTTGATTGCGGTTTGCCCCCACCCCCAGCCCCTACCCCCAGGGGGGGCAGGGGAGCTCACCGCTGCGCTCGGCAAAGGTCCACATGGGCGGCGCTGGCAGGACGGGTTCTTCAAGGGCAACGTTTGATCTTGGTGAGAGCTAGCTGCGGCCACCGTCTCGCTGCGCGATTGAGGCGTGGTGAAGGCGGTGCGAGGGCCGTTCGCTCCCACCTGTGCGGCGTCCACTGTGCCCGTCGTTGGAGGGGATTCAGCTTGGGCGTTGTTCCCCTTCTCCCCCCGCGGGACTCGTAGAGCTGCTTGCAGAGAGGGGCGTTGCGAAGCAACGGGGTAAGGGGGCGTGTGACCACCTCCCCTACCCCCTCCCCCTCACAACTCCATGCTCGGCACCCCCGGCGACACCCAGGGATTGCCCCGGATCAGGAAGCGCCACGGCAGGTTCTTGCCTGCCAGCAACCCCACGCGGGCGGTGATTCCGACCTGTTCGTCGGGCACGGGAAGGCCGGGCAGGAGGTACAGGGCCGGGCCATTGACGGGCTGCCCGGCGATCTGTTCAGGATTCAGCGCCAGCGCATAGACGAGCTTGGCGGGGCCGTTGGTGAGGTCGCGCTCGCGGGTGACCGGGCGGTGGGTCAGCATATGGCCGACACCCTCCAGCGGCTCCAGCGCCCGGATCAGCACGCTGGCCGAGACGCCTTCCTCCCGGCAGGCGACTTGCAGCAGGGGGTGGCCGTGCGCTGTCCAGAAGAGCCAGTGGCCGGGCGGGATCGCCATCGCCAGGGTGCGGACGGCGTGAAAGCGCCCGGCGGTGCAGGCGGGGTCGCGTATGCAGTCGTAGGCTTCGGCCTCGACCACCCGGCCCGCGAGCACCTCGCCGCCGGGCAGCACGCGCACCAGGGTCGCGCCCAGCAGCTCCCGCGCTGCCCGCACCGGGTCACGGTCAAAAAAGGCGGGGGAGAGGGGCGCAGGCACCGTCCCAGGGTAAGGCAACGGAGAGAAGGGGCGGCCTAGAGTTGCTCCTCGTGCGCCTTTTTGTTCTGCTGCTGGCCCTCGCGTGTCTCGTCGTCCTGCCCCAGTCGCGGGCGGGGCATGTCCCGCTGGTCTATCACCAGGTGGGCGGGGGCGGCGGCGTGACGCTGGGCATCGACGCGGCCACGCTGCGCCGCCGGGTGGAGACGCTGCGGGCCTCGGGCTATCTGTTCGTGACGAGCAGCGAGGCCCTGAAGTTTCCCGCCTCCGCCCGGACGGCCTCGCTGCGTTTCGACGACGGCTTCGAGAGTGTCTATACCCAGGCCTTTCCGGTGCTGCGTGCCCTGGGCGTCACGGGCACGGTCTATCCCATCTGGGAGCGGGTGGGGCAGCCGGGATACCTGACGGCGGCCCAACTGGAGGAACTGCGCGGGGCAGGCTGGGAGATCGGCTCGCACACCCGCACGCACGCGGCCCTGGTGGACCTGACCCCGGCCAGCCTGACGCGGGAACTGGCCTGGCCCGGCGGAACTGCGCCGGGGGGTGGGCCGGGAAGCGGTTGCCTGGCCTATCCCTTCTACCTGCAAGACGCGCGGGTGCGGCGGCACGCGCGGGCGAGCTACGCTTGCGCCGTCGCCGGAACTTTCGGGGTAAGCGGCGAGGCCCATGCCCTGCCGGGGCCGCTGGCCTCGCCCTGGGACGACTGGCTGCTGCCTTGGCGGGCGCCGCTGGGCGCGGACCTGCGGGTGCCCGCGCTGCTGGCCGGAGCCGGGCTGGGCGTCCTGGGTACGGGGGACGCCCCGGTCGCCGCGCCAACCCTGTGGAACCCCGCGGGCCATGAGCTGCTGGGGTCGGGCGCGTTCAGCCTGAGCTGGGAGGGGGGCGTGCGCGACACCCGCTTCGTGTGGCGGCAGGGGGACTGGGTGCTGGGCCTGAACCTGCTGCGCGGCGGGGCGAGCTACAGCGGCGCGAGCCTCGCCTACCACGTGGGCGGGCCGCTGACGGTGGCGGGCGGGTACGGCACGGCCGGGCCGCTGGGAGCGGTGGCCCTCGCGCTGGGCGGCTACGGCGAGGTCTGGACGCGGGCGCTGCCGGGGTCGCTCGTCCTGGGGGCCGAGGTGCTGCCGCTGGACTACCTGCGCCTGCGGGCCGAGTACGACGTGGTCACGCGGCGGGGCCGGGCCGAGGGGGTCTACGCCCTGCCGCTGCGCCCCGGCGAGGGCCGCCCGCTGCGGGCGCTGCTGGGCTACGACGGCGCGATCTACGCGGGCGCGGCCCTGAGACTGGGCGCCCACACGGCGGCCCTGACCACCCGGCTGGACCGTCCGGTCTTCGGGGTACGCGTGCAGACTGTCTGGTGACGGCCGTACACGGGGCCGGGAAGGGGCAAGGAACCCTCAACCCAACCCCCTCCCGCCGCGCCGGGGTCTGCCTCTAGGCTGCGGGCGCACTTCCGCACTCACCCCTACAGGAGGCAGACCCCATGATGGACATCTTCCACATGCTCGGCGGCATGGGCCAGACCCAGACCACCCTCGGACAGCGGCTCGGCACCTCGCCCCAGCAGACCGAGGCGGCGATGGAAGCGGCGATTCCGCTGCTGCTCGGCGCCATGACCCGCAACGCCCAGGACCCCCAGGGCGCCCAGTCGCTCGCCGGGGCGCTCGACCAGCACGACGGCCGTGCCCTCGACCTCTTCGGGCAGGGGCAGGCCCCCGATCCCTCCGAGGGCCAGCGGATTCTGGGCCACGTGTTCGGCGGGCAGCAGCAGGCCGCCGCGCAGGCCGTCAGCCGCCGCGCCGGAATCGACCCGCAGCTTGCCATGCAGCTTCTCTCGATGGCCGCGCCCCTCGTGCTGGCCTACCTCAGCCGCCGCCGTCAGGGCGGGGTGGGGCAGGGGCAGACCGGCGGCTTTCCCGGCGGTCAGGCCGGGGGCATGGGCGGCATCGACATCGGCAGCATCCTGGGCGGCCTGCTCGGTGGTGGCATGGCCGGGGCTGGTGGCGGCATGGGCGGCGGCCTCGGCGGGATGCTGGGAGGCGGCCAGGATCAGGGCTACGGGCAGGGACAACCCGGACGGATGGGCGGCGGGCAGGTTATCCCCGGCTACACGCACACCCCGGCGCAACAGCCGATGGGCAACCCGATGGGCCACCCCGGCCACTCCGGCACGGGGCAGATGGGCGGCAACCTCGGCGGCATGGTGGGGACGCTGAATAGCGCCCTCGACCGTGACGGGGACGGCAACGCCCTCAACGACCTGATCGGGATGTTCGGGGGACGGAGGCGGTAAGCGGTAAGCAGCCTTGCAACCGAAAAAGCCCCGGCTCAGGCTGGGGCTTTTTCAGTTCCGGCTGGCCGCTGGGGGCTACTCCTCCACCCGCTCCCGCGAGTACGGCTTGTATCCCTTGGGCGTCCCCGGACGGTCCGGGTGAAAGAGGCTGGTCGTGAGGTACCGCGCCCCCGTGTCGCAGGCGATGGTCGCCACCCGCTTCCCCGGCCCTAGGCGGCGGGCGACCTCCAGCGCGGCCCACGCCATCGCGCCGCTGCTCATGCCCACAAAGACCCCTTCCTCGCGGGCCAGCCGCCGGGCCAGGGGATAGGCGTCCTCCTCCCAGACCGGAATCACCTCGTCGATCACCGAGCGGTCGAGGTTGGGCGGGATGAAGCCCGGCCCCATGCCCTGAAAGCCGTGCTCGCCGCGCTCGCCGCCCGAGAGGACGTTGCTGCGGGCGGGTTCCACCGCAATGACCCGGATGCCGGGGTCCTGCCGCTTGAGGAACCGGCCCACCCCGCTGATGGTGCCGCCCGTGCCCGAGCCGTACACGAAGGCGTCGATGCGGCCGTCCATCTGCTCCCATAGCTCGGGGCCGGTGGTGCGCTCGTGGGTCTGCGGGTTGGCGGGGTTGGAAAACTGGCCCAGCATGACCGCCCCAGTCGCGGCGGAGATGCGCTCGGCTTCGTCGATGGCGGCGAGCATCCGGCGCTCGGGGTCGGTGAGGACGAGTTGGGCGCCGTAAGCCTCCAGGGTGCGCTTGCGTTCCTCGCTCATCTGGGCGGGCATGCACAGGATCAACTTGTAGCCCCGCGCCGCCGCGACCTGCGCCAGCCCGATGCCGGTGTTGCCGCTCGTCGGCTCGACCAGGGTGCCGCCCGGTTTCAGCAGGCCGCGTTCCTCGGCGTCGGTGACCAGCCCCAGCGCGGTGCGGTCCTTGATGGAGCCGCCGGGGTTGAGGCCCTCGAGCTTCACGAACACGTCCGCCATGCCCGGCTCGACCACCCGGCCGAGCTGCACGAGCGGCGTCTTTCCGACCAGCGCGTCAATCATGGGCAGGAGCATAGAGCGGTCAGGGCTCAGTCTTCAGGAGTCGGCAGTGCTTTTCGAAATCGGAACGTTTGGATCGGCCGCACCGTACCCTGGAGACGATGTGTTCCCACCTGCGCCGTGCTCTCGCCTCGCTGGGCCTGCTGACCCTGGGGCTGGCCGGAGCGGGGGGAACGGGCGGGCCGCCCTCCGTGGACGCCTTTGCCCTCTATGACGCCGCCGCCCGGCTGCTGCGAGCCCACTACGCCGGACCACGGATGGGCGAGGTGGACCGCCTGCTCACCGAGGAACGCGCCGACCTCGTCCGGCGCTGCACGGGCCAGCCCCGCTGCTCCGAGTCCCAGGGCCGCGCCGCCGTGAATGCCGTCCTCGCGGCGCTGGGAGACGGGCACACCCGGCCCCTCTGGAACGTCCCCATGCACCCCGCCCCGCCCCCAGCCGCCCTCGACCCCCGGCTGCGGCCCACCCTGCGTTGGGAGGGGAAGGTCGCCGTGATGGGCTTACCCGAATGGTTCGAGGTCGGGATGGGGGCCGCCTTCCGCGAGGTGGTGGGGCAGGCGGCAGCGCGGGGAGCGACCGGCCTCGTGGTGGACCTGCGCGACAACCCCGGCGGCGTGCTGGACGAGTGCCTGGCAGCGGCGCAGGTGCTGGCCGGGGACCGGGTCAACCTGATCGGCGTGGGCCGCAGCGGGGCGGCGATCTATGACTGGCGCACCACCGCGCAGGCGCAGGCCGCCCGCGCGTGGCCGCGTTGGAAGGGTCCCCTCGTGCTGCTCGTCTCACCGGATACCGCGTCGTGCGGTGAACTCCTCGCCTACTGGGGCCAGCAGGCGGGCGGCACGGTGGTCGGCCTGCCCACGCGGGGGCTGCTGAACACCCTCGCGCGGGACTTCGCGCTGCCCGGTCCCTCGGTGCTGCGCCTGACGGCGGCGCGGGCCACGCCAGACGGCCGGGTGCCGCTGCCGGGGCGGGTGCAGCCAGACCTCCGCGCCGGGCCGGAGGTGGCAGATATCCTCGCGGGCCGGGACCCGGTGCTGGAGGCCGCGCTGGAAGTCCTGCGGCGCTGACCGCCGCACTGCCCACCTTCCCCTAGAATGCCCCCCGTGCGCCTCGCCGTCATCGCGGACATTCACGGAAATGCCGACGCGCTGCGGGCGGTGCTGGCCGACGCGCGGGCGCAGGGGGCCGAACGCGTCCTAGTCAACGGGGACGTGGTGAACCGGGGGCCGGACTCGGTGGAGGCCCTGTCGCTGCTGCTCTCGCGCGACGACGTGACCTTCACCTTGGGCAACCACGACGACCTCGTGCGGTTGTGGCACGGGCGCTCGGACACGCTGCCGGGGGATTGGTTCACCGACCCCTTCTGGGGCGCGACCGACTGGACGGCGACCGAACTGAGCCGCGCCGGGCTGCTGGAGGTGCCTGCCGACTGGCCGATGACCCGCACGCTGGAGGCTCCGGGGCTGCCCTCCGTCCTCGTCGCCCACGGCACCCCCGCCGACTACCGCGAGAGCCTCAGCGAGCGCACCGACCCCCGGCGGGTGGCCGAGCTGGCGGGCGGGGCAGGCGTGCTGGTGGGGTCGCACATCCACCGTCCGGCGCAGGTCGAGCGCGGCGGGGTCCTTGTCCTGAACACGGGCGCCGCCGGAACCCCGATGGACGGCGACCCCCGCACCCAGTACCTCCTGCTCACCGCCACGCCGGGGGGCTGGGTGCCCGAGCTGCGGCGAGTGCCCTATGACCGCTCCGGCGTGCTACGCCGCTTCGAGACGAGCGGGCTGCTGAGCACGGGCGTCAGTGCCGAGATTTTCCGCGACGAAGTGCTCACCGCCCGCAGCCTCTACACGCCGTACTGGGTCTGGACCGAGCAAGGGGGCCTGCCCCGCGACGCCGCGACCTGGGCGGCTTTCCGGCAGGGCGTGGAGGGGTGAGCGGTCCCCCTTGTCAGAAGTTCGTGTGAACCCCCCTCCTATACTCGCCGGGACATGATTGAACCTTCTCTCGCCCTGTACGGCGACGCGTTCGAGCGGGTGGACCAGCATCTGGAAGAGTTGCTGGGCGCCACGGGCGTCCGCTACTGCCTGCTGGTGGACCGCAAGGGCTTCGTGCTCTCGCACAAGGAGGCGCTGTGGGCGCCCCGGCCCCCCGCGCTCGACAGCGTCGCCACGCTGGTCGCCTCCAACGCCGCCGCCACCGCCGCCCTGGCGAACATGCTGGGCGAGCGCACCTTCAGCGAGCAGATTCACCAGGGCGAGCAGGGCACCCTCTACGTCGAATCGGTGGGAGACTCCGCGCTGCTAACGCTGATTTTCGACGTGTCGGTGCCGCTGGGCCGCGTCAAGGTCCACACCAAGAAGACCATCGCGCAGGTCGCGGCGATCCTCACCGAGCTGGAGGCCGCGCCGCCCGTGCAGTTCAGTGACGACTTTTCCAGCGGGGCCAACGCCCTGCTCGACGACCTGTTCGGCTAAGGGAAGGGAGGGAGAGACACAGCATGAGCACCATCAACTTCGCGGCCCGCGAGATCAACTGCAAGATCGTCTATTACGGCCCCGGCATGTCGGGCAAGACGACCAACCTCAAGCACGTCTTTTCCAAGGTGCCCGGCCACCTGCGCGGCGAGATGGTCAGCCTCGCCACCGAAGACGAGCGCACCCTCTTTTTCGACTTCCTGCCGCTGGACCTCGGGACCGTGCAGGGCTTCAAGACGCGCTTTCACCTGTACACCGTGCCGGGGCAGGTCTTTTACAACGCCAGCCGCAAGCTGATCCTGCGCGGGGTGGACGGCATCGTCTTCGTGGCCGACTCCTCGCCCAACCGGTTGCGGGCCAACGCCGAGAGCATGCGTAACCTGCGCGAGAACCTCGCCGAGCACGGCATCGACGTGCGCGACGTGCCCATCGTCCTCCAGATCAACAAGCGCGACATCGAAGGAGCACTGCCCACCGAGATGATCCGCGCGGTGGTGGACCCCAAAAAGGAACTGATTCTCTTCGAGGCGACCGCCCACAACGGCGGTGGCGTGTTCGAAACCCTTAAGAGTGTGAGCAAGCTGGTGCTCGACCGGCTGTCGCAGAACAAGTAAGCGCACCGGATGAGGGGTGGGGGCACGCGTGGCGCCTCCCACCCCTCGCTGTTGTCCTGGGCGGGTTACGAGTCGGTGTCTTCCTCGGTGCCCGGCAGCGGGCGGGTGCGGGGCGGGCCGCCGTCAATGCCCCCGGACCCGGCGATGCGGGCGCCCTTGGTTTCGCCGCCCGCGTCCTGGCTGGGGTCCGCGAGGCGGGTGGTGCCGTCACTGAGGTCGGAGGAAACCACGCTGAAATCCGAGAAGCTGGCGGGCACGCCGTCGTCGAAGGCAGGCTCGTCATTGACGTTGTTGGGCACGAAATCGGTGCCGTAGGCCGCCGCGTTGTCCAGCATCTCGGTGCGGATATCGGGGTCGATGCCGTCGTCGTAGACCACGCCCGCTCCGGCCAGAGCGTCGCTGCCGCCCTCGCCCACGCGCCCACCCGACACTTCACCGGAGATGGGGAAGTCGGCTTCCACCTCGGCCACGTCGCGGACCAGCCCGGCGTTCGCCTGGGCGTCTTGGTTGGCGGGGTCGTCATCCTCGGGCAGCGAGTAGTCCATCGTCTCGGCGCCCGTGATGCTGGCACCGCCCACGGGGCGCAGCTCGGCGTCGGTCGGTTCGCGGTCGTCCTGCTCAAATTCCTCGGCGGTCACGGTGCGGTCTTCCTGCACGGGGTCGGTCGGCTCGTCGGCGATGGACGGGTCACGGTTGATGGGGGCGTTGGGATCGGTCATGGGCTTCCTCCTGTGGGCCTGCTTTCCCTGGTGGGAGCGGGCCGCGCTGCCCCGATTACAGGCCACGCCCGGCCCCGCCCGGTGAGGAATTCAGAAACGCGCGTTGGCGCATGTGTCCCGGCGGTGTCTTAAGCCCCCTGTCACCGTGCGGGCCGCCGCGCTCCCTACAGTGGCCCTCTGACCGGAGGCCGCCGCGCCCCCGCGAGACCACAGGAGGAGTTATGGCAGAAGAAGTGCAGATGACGGCGGAAGGTTACCAGCGCCTTCAGGACACGCTCGACAAGGAACGCCAGCGGCGCGACGACGCCATCGCCCAGATCGCCGCCGCCCGCGACGACGCGATGGACCTCGAAGACCGCAACCTCGAAACCTCCCAGATTGACCTCCCCAGCATGGAGGCCCGCATCCTGGAGCTGGAAGACGTGCTGGCCCGCGCCGTCATCGTGGAGACTCCCGAGTCGGACGGCACCGTGGGCCTGGGCAGCGTGGTCGTCCTGCGTGACGACGAACATGACCGCGAGCTGGAGGTGCGCCTCGTGAGCGCGGTTGAAGTGGACGCGCTTGCGGCAGGGGCCACCCAGGTCAGCGAGGACAGCCCAGTCGGGCAGGCGCTGATGGGCCGCCGCGTGGGGGAGAGCTTCGAGGTCACCCAGGGCGAGCGGCAGCTCCGGTACACCGTCAAGAGCGTGGGCTGAGGTTGAAAGAGGGCGGGGGAGCCGGTCTGCACTGGCTCCCCCGCCCCTTGCTCTGTGCCCTACACGTCCCGCCGCTCGAACGCCAGCGCCGCCAGCACCCCGAAGCCCGCCGTGTAGATCAGCAGCAGGATCAGCCCCGAGGCCACGTCCGTCTGCCGGGCGTACAGGTCGAAGTGGGTGGTGGGCAGCAGGCGCTGCACCCACTCGGGAAAGACGGCGAAGAGGCGCAGGATATTCAGGGTCGCCAGCGTGGCGAGCGCGGCGGCGGCGGTATTGAGGTACAGCACTCCGAAGAGCACCGCGAGGCTGGCGACGGGCAGCAGCATGACGGCGGCCAGCAGTGAGGCGCGGAGCACCTGCCCCAGCGCCTGCCCCGGCGTCAGCGTCCCCACCCCCTGAAAGAACTCCGGCCCCAGCCCGGTGCCGCCAGTAAATGACCCCAGCCCCAGGAAGAGGCCCGCGAGCAGCGACCCGGCCACCGTCGCCAGCACCAGCAGCAGCGGATACAGCAGCGCGACGAGCAGCTTGCCCGTCAGCACGCGGGTCCGGTTGACCGGCCGCAGCAGCAGCGGCGCGAGCGTGCCTCCGCTGACCTCCGAGCCGATCAGTTCCGCGCACGTCACCGCGATAAAGAGGGGCAGCAGAAACTGCACCAGCACCCCCAGGCTGACCGCTGGGAGTTGCCACCCGCTGACCAGCTCGACCCCGAACAGCGCCTCCACGCGGGGCGCCCAGGGCCACAGCAGCGGCAGCAGGAAGCACACCAGCAGCCCCAGCCGGGCGCTGCGCCGCCGCAGCAGCTTACGAAGTTCCAGCGAAAAAAGGGTCATACCGCCACCTCCACCCGTTCGCGGTAGTACTCGTACAGGTCGAAGTGGTCGGGAGCGGCCTCCAGCACCCGGAAGCCCCCCTGCCCCAGGTGCGCAAGCGCGTCGGGCACCCGCGCCTCGTCCCCGAGGTGCGCCAGCGCGTAGGGCGTGCGGGTGCCCACCCCGCTCACGAAGGGGAGCCGCCGCAGCCACTCGGCGGCCCCGGCGGGGTCACTCACCCGGAAGCGGTAGGCCGCCTGCCGCGCCCGCAGGTCCACGGTGTCCACCAGCCGCCCGCCCGTCAGGATGCCCACCCGGTGCGCGTAGGTGGCGATCTCGCGCAGGTGGTGGGTGCTGAGCAGGACCGCGCAGCCCTCCGCCGCGAGGTCGGTCACGATGCGGTGAATCAGGCCGATGCCCAGCGCGTCCAGCCCACTTGTCGGCTCGTCCAGAATCAGCACGCGGGGCCGCGCCAGAATCGCGCTCGCCACGCCCAGCCGTTGCCGCTGCCCCAGCGAGTATTCCCCCACCCGGCGGTCGGCCATGCGGGTGAGTTCCAGCAGCGCGAGCACCTCGCGGATGCGGCCCGCATCCACCCGCTCGGCCCCCGGCGCCATCGCCGCGAGGCCCGCGTGCATCCGCAGGTTCTGGGTCCCGGTGAACTCGGGGTGAAAGCGGGCGGGGGCCTCCACCACCGCTCCCAGCGCGGCGCGGGCGCGGGGGCCGTCCACATGCACGTCGCGCCCGCACAGCCGCACGGTCCCGGAGGTTGGAAAGGCCAGCCCGGTCACGGTGCGGATCAGGGTGCTTTTGCCCGCGCCGTTGGGGCCGGTCAACGCGTAGACCTCGCCGGGCGCGACCGCGAGGTCGATGTCGTGCAGGACGCTGTGGCGCCCGTACCGCTTGTGCAGGCCGCGCACCTCCAGGGCGGGGGCGGGCGCTTCGGGGGGAGGCTGGGTCACGCCTGCCAGGGTAGGAGGGCAAGTGCGTCGGGAGTCTTACAAAGGGAAGAGGGGAGACCACGCGGCCTCCCCCCAGTGAGTTGCCGACCTTCAGAACTTGCCGAAGCGAGTCAACCGGAAGGGCGTTTCCGGCGGAATCCCCGCCATGTTGCGGTCGAGCTGCGCCTGCGTCACCACCAGGTCATTTCCGACCAGCGCCAGCGTCGCCGGGAAGCGCAGGCCGCGCAGGGGTTCCTCGGCCACGAGCTGGCCGCTGCCGTAGTCGGCCGCGAGGCTAACCTTGCTCACGACCTGGTCCTTGTTGCGGGCGACATACAGGGTCCGCCCGTCCAGCAGCAGGCCGTCGCCGTTGACCAGCCCGGTCATCACCCGGCGCACGGCCTTGGTCCGCAGGTCGATGCGCCACAACTCGCCCGTATTGAGCTGCATGGCGAGCAGGTACCGTCCGTCGGGCGTCGCCGTGATCCCGTTGAGGTTGATACCGGGGCCGTACTTGATGGGCGTGTTCGCCAGGTCCAGCCACGCGGTCAGGTTGAGGTTGCGGTCCACCCGGAAAATCACCGGTCGGGTGGAATCGGTGACATACACGTTGCCGTCGGCGGCGGGGGTCAGGTCGTTGATGTAGGGGTTGGGCGACGGCGGCGTCTCCAGCACCTTGAGGGTCACGCCATCGGGCGTCAGGATGCTGACCGTGCCCTGCGCCCCGCCCGCGATCCACAAGCGGCCCTGCGCGTCCACCTTCAGCCCCAGCGCGGCTTGACGCCCCAGCGCCCCGCCCTCCTGGAACTTGCTGACCACGCCGTTCGCCGCGTTGATCGCATAGATGGTGCCGTTGACGGCGCTGCCCGTGTAGATCACGCCCCGGCGGGCGTCGTAGGCCACGCCCTCGGGGAAGTCCTGGGCGCCGGGCAGGGTGTAGTCGCGGGTGGTCAGGCCGTCGCGCACGATCACGCCGCAGCGCTCGCGGGCGCCCGACATGCCCGCCGGGTCGGACTTGTAGTCGTCGGGGCGGGCGTGGATGACCAGGGTGCGGTTCAGCGCCCCGTTCATCCCCGTGAGGCTGAACTTGTCGGTGGTAAAGTTCGCGCGGCCCACTCCGTCGGCGCCCACGTTCAGCATCGGGGCGTCGCCGCCGTGCCCATACTTGTTGGGTGCCTGCGGGTCGTCGTGGTTCTTGCTCATGCCGGGGTCAAAGTGCCCGCCCGCCCCGCCGAAGGGCACGATGGTGTTCGTCGCCTCGTCCACGCCAGGGGTGCAGCGTCCGTACTCGTGGACGTGCATGCCGTGCTGCCCCGGTGCCAGGCCGCGCACCTCCACGGTGACCTGCACGCCCATCCCCTGCTGCACGAAGCGGGCGGTCCCCAGCACCTGCCCGGCGGGGTCACGCATGGCGGCGGTGGCGCTCAGGGGCGTGCTGGCTGGGGCCATCGTCATGGGGGCCTGCGCTCCGCCCGCCGTCGCCGCGCCCAGGGCGAGGGCACCCAGGGTCAGGACCCGCTTGGTCTGGAGCTTCATCACTGGCCTCCCGTGTACAGCACGCGGTAGATCACGCCGCTCTGGTCGTCGGTGAAGAGCAGGCTGCCGTCGGTGTAGGTCGCCACACCCGCCACGCGCCCGAACTGCTTCCACTCGCCGCCTTCCTCGTACACGAAGCCGGTGATGAAGGGTTCAATAGCGGTGGGCCGGTTCTGCGCGTCAAAGTTCACGCGGGCGATCTCGTAGCCGCTGGGTTCCGAGCGGTTCCACGACCCCCGGAAGGCGACGAAGGCGTCGTTGCGGTACTCGGCTGGGAAACTCGTGCCGGTATAGAAGTTCATGGCGATGGCGGCCGCGTGCGCCGTGTAGTTCAGCAGGCTGCCCTGGGTGAGGTCGCAGTACTCGGCCTTGGTGATCTTGCCGGGAATCTGGCTGGAGTTGGTGTAGGGGTCCGGGTTGCGGTCCCCGTAGCAAAAGGGCCAGCCGTAGTTGCGCCCGCGCTGAATCACGTTCAGCTCCTCGGGCGGGATGTTGTCGCCGTGCCAGTCCATGCCCTGATCCATCCCGTAGAAGGTGCCCGTGACCGGGTGCCAGCCGAAGCCTATGGTGTGGCGCAGCCCCCGCGCATACACCTCGCGCCACTGCCCGTCGGGGCGAATCCGCAGGATGGTCGCTTCTTCCGGGTTCTGGGTGGGCGCGTCGTTGTTGGTGGAGCCGAAGGAGGCGTAGAGGTAGCCGTCCGGCCCCCACTTCAGGCCGCGGGCGGGGTGTTGCCCGGCGTCGGGAAAGCCGTCGGCGAAGACGCGCGGCACGCTCAGGGTGCCGTCCTGCGCCATGTCCATCACCCAGATGGTCTTCTCGCCCACCGCGTAGAGCTTGCCCTGCCGCACATCCAGGCCATGCACCAGCTTGAGGTTCTGAGCGACCATGCGGCGCTCGCCCGCGTCAAAGAGGCCGTCTTTGTTAACGTCCTTGAGGTACCAGATGTCGTTCTGCTGCCGCCGGGTGAGATAAATCCCGCCGTCGGGCATCACGTGCATCATCCGCGCGTTGCCGAGGTTGGTCGCCATCACCTTGATCTGGAAGCCTGCCGGGACCTTCAGCCGCGCGAGCTTGTCGGGCGTGAAGCCCAGGGCACGCGGCTCGTTGCGGGTGGCCGTCACGGTGACGGGCGGCTCGGGAGCGGGCAGCGGGCGGGGCGTCGGGATGGTCGTCTGGGCGGGGCCGGGGCCAGTGGGCGAGGCCGACCCCTGGGCCAGCGCCGCACCCAGGGCACCGAGCGCCACCGTCAGGGCGGCGAGCATGGGCTTGTGCATGGTTTGTTCCTCCGGTTACTAAATTCCCATGCTTCCCGGCGGGGCAATCTCGCCCTGGCACACCTTCTGAGGCCACGGTTGGCCTCGTGTGAAGTCTTCGCCTCAGTCCCTCACGAACAGCGGCAGACCGGAGGGCCGCGCCGCCCCCACCGCCACCGCCCGGCGGTGCAGTTCGCGCACGGCCCGCTCGCCTTCCTCGCCCACGTCGCGGGAAAAGCCGTTCACGTACAGGTCGATGTGGGCCTGCATCACCTCGTCGCTCATCTCCAGCGCGTGCTGCCGGATATAGGCCTTGGGTTCGGCGGGGTGCGCGTAGGCGTACTCCAGACTCTCCCGCACCGCCGCATTCAGGCCGCGCTGCACCCCCGGCGGTAGGTCACGCCGCACCAGAATCGCGCCCAGCGGAAGGGGCAACCCCGTCTCGCCCTCCCACCACGCGCCGAGGTCCAGCAGTTTGACGAGGCCGTGTTCCTGATAGGTGAAGCGCGACTCGTGGATGATCAGGCCCGCGTCGTACTCGCCCCGCGCCACGGCGGGCATGACCTCGTCGTAGCGCATCGGCGTGAGCTGCACCTCCGGGTAGGCCAGCCGCAGCAGCAGGTCGGCGGTCGTGAGGTTGCCCGGCGAGGCGACGCGTTTGCCGTTCAGGTCGCCCAGTTCCTCCCGTGCCACCACCAGCGGCCCCACGCCCCGGCCCAGCGCCCCGCCCGAGCGCAGGGCGACGTACTGCTCCATCACCTCGAAGTAGGCGCGGTAGCTGATCTTGGTGACGGGGAGGCGGCCCTCCCGCGCCCATTCGTTGAGGGTCTGCACGTCCTCCAGCCGCTCCCGCACCGGCAGCGGCGCCGGGACCCGGCCCGCGTGCAGCGCGTAGAAGATGAAGGTGTCGTTGGGGCAGAAGGAATAGCCCAGGTCGAGGGCGGCGGGGAGGGTGGTCATGGGGTCAGGGTACGCCCGCCCCCGCCCATGTCTATGCTGACCCCATGACACTTCTGCGCGGGGGGATGCTGGGCGTGGCGTTGGGGTTGGGCACGGTGGCGGGGTTGGCTGGGGCAGGTGGGGGTGGAGCGCCGCCCCCACAGGCGGTCTGTGCGCCGGGCTACGTGCGACCCGATTTCGCGGCCCTGAGGCGGGAGTTGGCGTCAGCACGAACGCGCTGGGCGCTGGCGGGGATTCGTGACTATGCATACGACTTCACCGAGGTTGCCGCCCCGGTGCTGTTTCCGGCCGTGCGCGTGAGTGTGCGTCAGCGCCAGGTTCAGGCGGTGGCGGTGGCGGCAGGGCAGCAGGGTGAGCCAGGACCGAACGCGTGGGGTACGGTCGAGGACCGCTTCGCGGCAGTGGCGAGTCTCCTGGCCGACGGGCGCTCCCGGCCCTGCCCGGTGGTGGAGACCGACTACGACCCGCAACTGGGCCACCCCACCCGGCTCTACAGCGGCAGCGGCGAGGCCAATATCGCCGACGGCTGGGGCGAGTGGCGCATCACCAACTTCACCCGCGTGGTCCCCGGCGGGCCGTAGCGTCCACGCCCGCTACTCCACGTCCCGCAGCACCTCCCGCGCGGCCTGGGCGTCCCGCTGAATCTGCGCTTTCAGCTCGTCCAGCCCGCCGAACTTCTGTTCGCCGCGCAGCCGGGCGAAGAACTTGACCCCCACCTCCTCGCCGTAGAGGTCGCCCTCGAAGTCGAGGAAATGCACCTCAAAACGCCGCTCGGTCCCGTTCACGGTGGGCCGGAAGCCGATGTTGGCGACCCCGTGATGTCGCTGCTGGTGCCCCGGCCCGCGCTCGGTGACGGCGACGACCGCGTAGACGCCGGGCGGGAGCGCCTTGCCCTCGGGCACCTGGAGGTTGGCGGTGGGCCAGCCGAGCTGGCGGCCCAGGCGGTCGCCCTGCACGACCACGCCCTGCGCGTCGTAGTGGCGGCCCAGCAATCGGCGGGCACCCTCCACGTCGCCCTCTCGCAGGTACTCGCGGATGCGGGTGCTCTTGATGTCCTCGCCGCCGAGCTGGTGCATGGGGACGGTCACCACGTCGCGGGTCACCTCCCGCAGGTCCGCCACCGTGCCCGCCCGCCCGCGCCCGAAGTGGAAGTCCTCGCCCACCACGACCGAGCGGGGCCGCAGCGCCCGCAGGTCCTCCAGGAAAGCCTCCTTGGGCCGGGCCGCGAACTCGCGGGTAAAGGGCACGGCGATGGTCTCGTCGATGCCGTAGCGGGCCAGCAGCGCGAGTTTCTCGGGCAGCGTGGACAGGAACTGGGCGCCCTGGGTCAGCACGCGGGTGGGCGGGTCGAAGGTGTAGACCACCGTGGGGACCCGGTGCCGCCGCCCCCGCTCCTTGAGCTGCGCGAGCAGGGCCTGGTGCCCCAGATGCACCCCGTCGAAGGAGCCGACCGCCACGACCGTCTCGGTGTCGGGGCGCCCGCCCGGGGAGACGTAGGTTTTCATTCCCGGCGCTCCGCGAGGCGCTGAAGGCCGTACAGGGCTGCCGCCACCGTACTCGCGCTGCCGTGCAGGGTGCCCTCCCGCAGGCCGTTCAGCACCGCCTGCGGCGACATCCACACGACCTCGATCTCCTCGTCCTCGTCGTGGGGGAGGCGGCTCTCGCGCAGGTTCTCGGCAGCGAACACGTACAGCAACTCGTCGCAGAAGCCGGGGCTGGAATAGAAGCGGGTGAGCAGGGTCATCTCGCCGTCGAGGCCCACCTCCTCCTGCAACTCGCGGCGGGCGGCCTCCTCGGGGGTTTCGCCCTCGTCGATCAGGCCTGCCGGAGCTTCCAGCGTCGTTTCGCCGATGGCCGGGCGCTTCTGGCGCACCAGCAACATTTCCCCGGCGTCGTTCAGGGCCAGCACTGCCACCGCGTCGGCGTGCCGGACGACCTCCCACTTGCCTTCCAGTCGCTCCAGCCGCACGACGCGCCCGTCGTAGATGACCTGCGTGTCCCCATTGCCCGCCCCGGCTTTGCTCATGTGGGGCACTCTAGAGCAGGCGCCTCCGGGGATGTGCCTTCCGGGACGGGAGGGGGAGCCACCCGGCACTGGTTCCGGCCGCCCTCTTTCGCCGCGTACAGCGCCCCGTCGGCGGCGAGCAGCACCCGGTCGGGGTCGGTGCCGTGCTCGGGCGCTCCGGCGAGGCCCAGCGACACGGTGACGGGCACCCGCTGCCCACCCAGCCGCACCCCCCGCGCCGCGATCGCCTGCCGCCAGCCCTCCGCCCACGCGAGGGCGGCATCTGTGCCCACGCCCGGCAGCAGCACCACGAATTCCTCCCCGCCGTAGCGGCACACCGTCTCACCGGGCCGCACGGCCCCCGCGAGCTGCCCCGCCACCGCCCGAAGCACCGCGTCGCCGCCCGCGTGCCCGTACGAGTCGTTGACGGCCTTGAAATGGTCGATGTCCAGCAGCAGCACGCTGAAGGGCTGTCCGCGCAGGACCTCGAGCGCCCGGCCCAGGTGGCGACGGTTGTGCAGCCCGGTGAGGGGGTCGCGCACGCTCTGCTCGCTCAGCTCGGCTTGCAGGCGCTCGATCTCGGTGAGGCGGGCTTGCAGCTCCTGATGCGCCCGGCGCAGCGCAGCCTCGGCCTGGCGCTGCCGGGTGACGTCGCGCCACACCACCACCTGCCCCTGCGAGCGCCCCGCCCGGTCGCGCAGGTGCGAGACGCGCACCTCGTGGGAGCGCCCGTCGATCAGAAGTTCGGTCTGGCCCTCCAGCCCGTTGATCTGCGCCGCCAGGTCCCCGCCGCGGCGCGGAAAGACCCGCGTGACCGGGTGCCCGACCGGGTGGGCAAGGGCGGGGTCGGCCAGGCGCCGGGCCGACGCGTTCAGGTCCAGCACGCGCCCCTGCCCATCGAGTACCAGCACCCCTTCGCCGAGTTGCTCGACAAGCTGGTGCCGCGCCACCGGCACGAGGTCGAAGAGCCGGAAGCCCAGCAGCCCCCACAAGAAGACCAGCGCCGTGACCATGAACAGCATGGGCGTGAGGTCGAAGTCTGGAAAGGGCCGCTCGCCCAGCACGCTCACGAAATTGACCCCCCACGGCACGCACAGCCCCGCAAGCAGCACCCCGGCCTGCCGCCGGTAGACCCCGGAGGTCCGCAGCCAGAATTGCCCCAGCGCGAGCGCACTCAGCGCGATAAGGGCGTAGCCGTGCAGCACGACCACCCGGAACCACGGCCCCCCGGCCAGCCGGGTGTGCGCGTCCTGCGTGGGTCCGGTTCCGAACAGCACCCCGCCGGGGTCGCCCAGCAGCAGCAGGCCCCAGGTCACCCCCGGCACCGCGAGCAGCGTCAGCCACTCCAGGCCGCGCATCGGGCGGTCCGGCTGGGTGAACTCGCGCGTGAGCAGCCACACGCACACAGGCGCTCCCACCACCCCGAAAAAGGTGGCGTCCAGCCAGAACACCGCGCCGGGCGGCACGTCCAGCCAGTGCAGGGCATAGGTTAGCGTCCACACCGCCAGCGAGAGCAGCAGCAGCGCGAGCGGGGTGGCCCCCGGTGCCTGCCGCCGCCGCCACGCGAACCGCGCCGTGAGCAGCGCGGCGAGCGCCGACCCCATCAGCCACGCCGCGAACGAGGACGCGAGGGCGTCGTTCACGCCCGGCCCCGCCGCCCGCGCAGGCGGCAGGAGGCCCCGCGTCCGGGCGGGCGCGGCAGCCGTCTGGAAGGAGGGAAGGGGGTCATGGGGGGTCGTCCCGGTCCGGGGGCAGGCCGGGCAGGAGTCCCGGCTCGTTCCCGAGTATGCCGGACGGCGGCTCCGGCCGGGTACCTCCCGTTGGGGAGGGGGCACACGTGGCCCTGCCCTCTCTGCCACAATCCCTCCATGTTCACCCGCGCCGACCTGGAGGCCCGCGAGGCGGCTGGCCTCGCGCCGTACGCCACCCTCAGCCGCGCCGCGCGGGGCCGCGCCTTTCCCGAACCCGAGAGCGAGACCCGGACCGCCTTTCAGAAGGACCGCGACCGCATCCTGCACACGACGGCCTTTCGGCGGCTGGAGTACAAGACGCAGGTCTTCGTCAACGTGTCGCTCAGCGGGGGGCAGGGGGACCACTACCGCACCCGGCTGACCCACACCCTGGAAGTTTCACAGGTCGCCCGCTCGGTGGCCCTGACCCTGGGCCTGAACGAGACGCTGGCGGAAGCCATCGCCCTCGCGCACGACCTCGGGCACCCCCCTTTCGGACACGCGGGCGAGCGGGCGCTGAACGCGCTGATGGAGGGGCACGGGGCCGCTCCCGACAACACCTTCGACCACAACTCGCAGGCCTGCCGCATCGTGACCGTGCTGGAAGACCGCTACCCGGACTTCCGGGGCCTGAACCTCACCCGCGACACCCTCGACGGCCTGAACAAGCACAACCGGTCGGGCCTGGGGCCGCCCAGCCTGGAAGCGCAGCTCGTGGACGCTGCCGACGCACTGGCCTACACCGCCCACGACCTCGACGACGGCCTACGCAGCGGCCTGCTGACCCCGGAGGACCTGACCGAGCTGCCGCTGTGGGCCGAGCTGCTCCGGCGCGT
This sequence comes from Deinococcus terrestris, assembly GCF_009377345.1. Classification (NCBI taxonomy): domain Bacteria; kingdom Thermotogati; phylum Deinococcota; class Deinococci; order Deinococcales; family Deinococcaceae; genus Deinococcus; species Deinococcus terrestris. The sequence continues at coordinate 249,443 of NZ_WBSL01000003.1, forward strand.
GCCCCCCGCTGCCCCTTCCCTGACCGAGCGCGACCGCCGCACCCTGCACCGTGAACTGCTGGGCTGGCTGATCGGCGACCTGACGCGGGCGACCCACGCGGCCATCGCGGAGAGTGGCGTGGGGACCCCGGAGGCGGTGCGGGCGCTGCCCGAGCGCCTGGTCACCTACAGCCCCGAGATGCGCGTGCGCCTGCGCGAGACGGGCGAGTTCCTGCGCTCGCGGCTCTACCGCCACTGGCGGGTGGAGATGCAGGTCGAGCAGGGCACCCGGCTGCTGACGGGCCTGTTCACGGCGCTGCTCTCGCGGCCCTCCATGCTGCCCCCCGGCGTGCGTGCCCGCGCCGAGGAGGGCGGCCTGCCCCGCGCCGTGTGTGACTACGTCTCCGGGATGACCGACCGCTACGCCGCCGAGCTGCACGCGGCGCTGCGGCCCCCGGTGCCGGGAGCGGGCTGGCGTTAACCCTGGGTGGGCGCGGTCACCCGCACCCCCGCCGCTTCCAGCGCCCGGCGCAGGTCGCGGGCCAGCTCGGCCGCCTCCGCCCCGTCCCCGTGCAGGCAGAGGGTCCGGGCAGGCACCCGCACCGTCTCGCCCGTCACTGCCGTGACTACCCCTTCTTGCGCCAGCCGCACCCCCTGCGCGACGGCCTCGGCATGGGACAGCAGCGCCCCCGCCTGACCGCGCGGCCACAGCGAGCCGTCCGGCGCGTAGCCCCGGTCCGCGAAGGCCTCGCCCACCGGGGTCAGGCCCAGGGCCGCCGCCTCGCGCAGCATCACCGAAGCCTCGCCCGCCAGCCCGAAATACAGCGGGAGGCCCGAATCCGCCGCTGCCCGCGCGATCGCCCCAGCCAGCGCCGCGTCCTTCACCGCCATGTTGTAGAGCATCCCGTGCGGCTTGACGTGCGCCAGCCGCACGCCCTCCCGCGCCGCTGCCGCCTTCAGCGCCTCGATCTGCTCGCGCACGAAGGCGGTCACCTCGTCCGGCGCAAAGTGCAGCTCCCGCCGCCCGAAACTCTCGCGGTCGGGAAAGCCGGGATGTGCTCCCGCCGCCACCCCATGCCGCGCAGCGAGGCGCAGGCTCCCGCGCATCGTCCCTGCGTCCCCTGCGTGGCCCCCACAGGCGATGTTGGCGCTCGTGACGAAGGGCATGACCGCCGCCTCGTGCGGGCTGCCCTCGCCCAGGTCGGCGTTGAGGTCGGTGGTGTGCTGGCTCATGGCTCCTTGTACCACCACCGAAGCGCCTCCTCCACCCCGCGCAAGGTCCGCTCCCGTGCCCGCAGCGCGGCGTGGGCTTCCGCCAGCGTGACCACCCGGAAGCGCACCCGGTCGCCGGGCCGCAGTTGCCCCAGCGCCGGGCGGTCCACCGCCGCCACGACGAGCGGGGTGGGGTAGCCCCCATGCGTCCCCGCGTCGGGCAGCAGCAGGATGGGCCGTCCGTCCGGCGGAAGCTGCACCGCGCCCGGCACGTTGGGCAGGCTGACCCGCGCGGGGTCGTGCGGCGCGGGCACGCCCTCGGCCAGCCGCACCCCCATGCGGTCGGCCTGCGGACTCACGGTAAAGGAGGCGCGGGTCAGTGCCGCCAGCAGCGCCGGGGTCGCCTCGGGGGTGGGCAGCACCCGGAGCGTGACCACCGGGCCGGTCGGCGTCCGGAGGGTGGGGGAGAGGAAGGCCCCTGGTGGGGTCACCTCCGGCCAGAGGAACCACCCGAGCTGGTCGCCCCGCCGCAGCGCCCGCCCCTCCAGTCCCCCAAAGCCCGCCCGGAGGTCCGTGGAGCGGCTGCCAAACACTTCAGGCACGTCCAGCCCGCCCCGCAGCGCGAGCACGGCCCGCAAGCCCCGCGTCGCCACGCCCACGTCCAACGTGGCCCCGGCGGACACGGCGACGGCCCGCTCCAGGGGAAAGGGTTGACCGTTCAGCGTGGCGGTGAAGGGGGCGCCGCACAGGGCCACCAGCGCGGCCGCCCCGAACTGCAAGCGGGGTCCGGCGAGGGTGATCTCCAGCCCCGCCGCCCCCGCCGGGTTGCCCACCAGCGCGTTCGCCAGCCGCAGGGCCATGAGGTCCGCCGCGCCGCCCCCCGGCACGCCGAGCGCCAGGACCCGCCGTCCCACGTCCTGCACGGTGGTCTGAAGGCCGGGTCGCCGCACTTCAATCATCACAGGACTCAAGCATCGGCCGCCACGAAGTGCACCCGGTCCCCCGGCCCCCACAGCACCGGCTCGGGCCGCCCCAGGTCGAAGAGGGGCACGGCCGTGTGTCCCACGATCCGCCAGCCCCCCGGCGTCTCGCGCGGATACACGCCCGCCCACGGTCCCCCCAGCGCCACGCTGCCCGCCGGAACACGCTGCCTGGGGGTACGGAGGCGGGGCATCTGGAGCGGCGGCGGCAGCCCCGTCAGAAAGGCGAACCCCGGCGTGAAGCCCAGAAAGGCGACCGTGAGGGTGACCTCCTCCAGCGCCCGAACCAACTCCGCCTCGCCCAGGCCGACCTGCCGGGCACACCAGCCCAGGTCCGGTCCGTCGAAGGTGACGGGAAGGACGTGGAGACGACCCGGCGTGGCCTCCAGCGACCGCAGCCCGGCCAGGCGCTCCCGCAGCGCCGCCGCGAGTGCCTCCGGTCCCGTGCCCAGCGGATCGTAGAGGACCGTCAGCACGTCCAGCGCGGGCACGGTTTCCCGCACGCCGAGAAGGGGCCGCGCCGCGAGGTCGGCCCGCAGCCCCGGCGCCAGGGCCGAGCGCACGACCAGGGCGGCGTCCCCCAGCGGGGTGATCTCGGCGGGCGGGCCGGACGTGGGCGGGCCAGACATGCCGCATGATTCCACGCGGGCCGCTACGCTGGTCGGCATGACCCCCGGCGAAGCCCAGCCCCGCCACTTCCGTGCCTTCGCCGTGCAGCCGCACTGGAGCGCGGGGGATTTCGCCAGCGCGGAGGCATTTCGGGCCTGGCTGCGGGGGCAACTGGAACTGGCCCGGCCCCACCTCGCCCTGGACCGCCCCAACCTCGTCGTCCTCACCGAACTCAACGGGCTGCCGCTGGTGCTGCGCGGCGTGCCGCTGGCCGTGCGGGCGGGCACTTTCGAGCGGGCGGCGCTCCTCCTCTTCCTGCGGCATCTGCCCCGCGCCCTGCCTGTGCTCCTGCGCGAGCGCGTCTCGCCCATCCGGGCGCTGCAACTCGCCCTGAGCGGCGAGAATGCCCGCCTCTACCTCGAAACCTGCCGCGACCTCGCCCGCGAGTACGGGGTGTACCTCTGCTGCGGCTCGGCGCCCATGCCGCGCTTCCGGCTGGAGGGGGGGCGCGTGCGCCGCGACCCCGGCGTGCTGCACAACGAGACCGTCGTGCTGGACCCCCAGGGCGACCTGATCGGCGTGGCCGACAAGGTTCACCTCACCCCCGCCGAGGAAGCCGGGGGCGTGGACCTGACGCCGGGGCCGCTGGAGGAGCTGCGGGTCTTTCCCACGCCCGTGGGGGACCTGGGGGTGGCGATCAGTCTGGACGCCTTTCGCGAGGACGTGATCTTACGGCTGGAGGCGGGGGGCTGCACGGTCCTGTTGCAACCCGACGCCAACGGTGCCCCCTGGACCGACCTGGAGGGGTTGCCGCCAGATCCCGGGAACGTGCGCGACCAGCCCGTCGCGTGGCTGGAGTCGAGCTGGCAGGTCACCACGCGGGGCCGCTCCATCCGTTACGCGGTCAACCCGATGGTGGTGGGCAACCTGCTCGACCTCACCTTCGACGGCCAGAGCGCGATCACCGGCCGCGCCGAGGACGCCCCCGAACCCCGGTCCTACGCGCTGACCGAGCCGCGCCCCGGCTTTATCGCCTTGCTGCCCTGGGTGGAGGAGGCTGGGCCGGAGCGCCTGCGGGCCGCCGGGCGCGAGCGGGCGTCGGGCAGCGGCCACCCCTGGGAGAACCGCTACCGCACGGGCGTGCTGCACGCCGACCTGACCCTGCCCCCCGCCTGGCTCCCCGCCCCGCCCCGCACCCCGCACGAGGAGGCCCTGTCTGCCCTGCTGCGCGGGGAGGTGGCGTGGCCCCGGCGGGGTCCCGGCTGGCGGGCGGTCGCGGCTGGGGCGGCGCTGCTGGGGTTGGTCTGGAGCAGGCAGCGGCGCAGGCGTTGACAAGTTCCGGGAGGGTACCTATACTTCCTTTCGCGCTTGAGAAGGTTCCTCCGGGAACAGATCGGGAGCGCCCCACCGCAAGGGGGGTTGGCCGAGTGGTTGAAGGCAACGGTCTTGAAAACCGTAGTGGGGCAACCCACCGGGGGTTCGAATCCCTCACCCCTCGCCATCAAGCTGGGCCAAGCATGACAATCCGGTGCTCTCTTTTGGAGAGGTGGGTGAGCGGCTTAAACCAAGCGTTTGCTAAACGCTCGTACGCCTTAAAAGTGTACCGCGGGTTCGAATCCCGCCCTCTCCGCCAAGCACCACCCGCAGGCCCACCGCCACAGGTATGTGCCCGTAGCTCAGCTGGATAGAGCGTCTGACTACGGATCAGAAGGCCAGGAGTTCGAATCTCTTCGGGCACGCCACCAAGAAAGTCCGCCGCAAGGCGGGCTTTTCCTTTTCCAGTGGGTCTTCAGGAGCGGGGGTTCAGGACAGGGTGGCGATCGTTCCTGACCTTCTCTCGCTGGCGGGGTCTGCCTTGAGTCGTCCGGACCGACCCCATGCGCCCCTGTTTCAGGCCCCCGAGCGCCGCGCCCGCTTCTCGGCCTCGATCGCCCGCTGAAGTTCCTGAATCTGCCGGAGGTAGGAGATCTGCTCACCCGGCGCGGCGGCGGCCATCTGCCGCTTAAGGAGGTCGACCTCGGCCCGGAGGAGGTCAATGCTACGGCCGACCTGAATGTCGTCTACCGCCACCGCCGCGTAAGTCGCCACCTTACGTTCGTATTGCTCATTGGTCTCACGCGAGATCGCCCCCGTGACTCGGCTCTCGAACATCAGCCGGATCAGGAGCTGCTCCTCGGGCTGGCCCCGGAAGACCTCCAGGATGTCGTCGGGACTCTGGGCGCCCTGCGCGGCCAGCATCACCTTGCGGACGGACTCGTTGCGCCAGGGGGTCGTGCCGTCGAGCTTGGCGAGGAGGGAGGGATCGACCAGCAGTTGCCGCAGCAGGGCAAGTTCGCGGTCCTCTTCCGCGCGGGCGGTGCTCATTCCGGCGAGGTGCGTGTCGGTCAGGGTGCGCCGCCGCGCCTTGCTGCCGATCCATTCCAGCAGCGCCTCCGGGCGAATGCCCAGCAGCTCGCAGGCGAGGGTCCGCATCCGCTCGGCGCCTTCATCCAGCGGATCGAGGTTCTGCATCCGTGACAGGAGCGCCATCAGCACCCGGCGCTTGCCCTCGGTGGTGTCCACCCCGTGCGCCTCCACGGCAGCCTGCACCCGGAAGCGCACCTCGTCCAGCCCGCCCGCGAGCGCCTCGCGGATGCCCGCCTCGTCTCCGGCGAGCAGGGCGTCGGCGGGGTCCTTGCCGCTGGGCACGCTCGTCGCCCGGACCCGGAACTTGGCCCCCAGCACCTGATCCAGTCCCGAGAGGGTGGCCTTGAGCCCCGCCTCGTCGCGGTCGAACATCAGCGCGAGGCTGGAGGCCCCCAGCCGTTCGAGCAGCGCCGCGTGCTCGGCCGTCAGCGCCGTGCCCAGACTGGCGACCGCCCCGGTAAAGCCGTGCTGGTGGAGGGTGATGACGTCCATGTAGCCCTCGACGACGATCAGCTCCCCCCCATCCTTGAGGGTGGACCGCGCCTTGTCGAGGCCGTAGAGCAACTCGCCCTTGTGGAAGGCCTCGGTCTCGGGCGTGTTGAGGTACTTGGGCTTGCTGTCGTCCAGCACCCGGCCCCCGAAGCCCACCAGCCGCCCGAGGTGATCGCGGATGGGGAACATCACCCGGCCCCGGAAGCGGTCATAGACCCGGCCCGACTCGGGGTTCTCGGTCAGCAGCCCGGCCTCCAGCAGTTGCCGCTCGGTCAGGTTCCGTGCCCGCGCCCGCTGAAGCAGCCCGTCCCAGGCGTCGGGGGCATAGCCCAGTTCGAAGGCCGCAAGGGTCGCGTCGGTCAGACCCCGGCGCCGCAGGTAGTCCAGCGCAGGGCCGGGCAGATGCTCGCGGAAGTACTCCAGCGCGAAGGCGTTCACGTCGTACAGGTCGCGGCTGCTGCGTTCGCCGTAGCGGGCCTCGACCTGAATCCCGGCCTTCTCGGCGAGTTGCCGCAGCGCGTCCCCGAAGCTCAGGTTCTCGACCCGCTGCACGAAGGAAAAGACGTCCCCCCCCGCCTTGCATCCGAAACAATAGAAGTAGCCCTGCTCGGTATCGACCTGAAAGCTGGGACTCTTCTCCTTGTGAAAGGGACACAGCCCCTTGAGGCGGCCCTTCCCCGCCGGGGAGAGGCGCACATGTTCCCCGATGACGTCTGCGATGCTCAGCCGCGCACGCACGTCTTCCTTGGTGCCCATGTTGCTCCTCACCCCCCTGTCCTCGCCGTGAAGCACGGCGGTAGGTCGCCAGTGTACGCCTCCCGGTGCTGCCCTGCCAAGCGCGAAAAAGAATGTGGTGGACGTGGTTTTTCTGAATCAATTCGGCAGGGCCGTGTCGCACGGCGTTTCCTGCCTGTCGCCTCGCCGGGGGAGGCCAGGGGTACCCGGCCCCAGCTTTGGCTGCCGCCGCCACGGTCCGTCGCCTGGCCCGGAGGGTAGGGTAGAAGCCTGCCCATGCCTCCGCTCGGTGCGCCCCCCGCCTACAGCACGCCCGCCACGCTGGGTCTGGCCCTGCTGGCGATCGTCACGTCGCTGTGGCACTTCACGCTGGGGGCGCTGGACTACGCGGGCACCGGACGCTATCCGGGCCTCGCCCTGCTGCTGATCTCGGGCCTGCTGCTGGTATACGGCGTGCTTCTCCTGATCCGCTACGCCGAGGCCCGCGACGCGATGAACGACCCCCAGCCCCGCGCGGCGATGTACGCCACCCCCCACGAGAGCCGGGTGCCGCTCGTCGGCGTGGGGCTGGCCGGGCTGCTCGTGCTGGCGGACGCCGCCTTCGCTCTGACTGGACAGCTGCTGCCCTGGCACCTGGCCGGACTCCTCCTCGCGGCCACGCTGGCCCGTCAGGCGCTGCGGCTCCGGCCTATCGCCGGGGACGACTGACCGTCGGCGGGCCGATCAAACAGGCAACTCAAAACAGTGGAACCCGGCCAGGGAGTTCCACTGTTGTTGAAAGTTGAACGCGGTAGAGCGGTTTAGAAGCGGAACTTCACCCCGGCCGCGACCGAGCTGTTGGTGGTGTTCGAGCCGTCGAAGTAGAACTGCTGGCGGGCTTCCCCGAAGAGGGCCACCCGGTCGATGATGCGGTAGTCCACACCCACGAGCAGCTCGCCAAAGGTGGCCTGACGCTCGAGGTTGTAGCCGCCGCCCGCGCCCAGGATGCCGTCGGCGCGGTTGAAGGTGCCCCGGTAGGTGGCCAGGGCACTGATGCTGTTGCCGGGCGTCTCGCCGCGCACGCGGAAGTCCCCGGTCACGCGCAGGCCCAGGCTGCCGACCAGCGCGTCGTTGCCGACCATCACGCGGACCATCGAGCCCACGTTCTGCTGGAGGATGTTGTAGTACGACACCCCGATGTAGTTCCCGTAGCGCAGCGGCTCCACGGGAGGCACGTAGGAGGCGCCAGGTTCGCCGCGCTCGCCCTGGGGACCAGCCGGACCCTGCGGACCGACCTCACCCTGCGGTCCCTGGGGGCCAGCAGGACCCGCCGCACCCTGCGGACCGGTCGCGCCCGTCTCGCCCTGGGGACCCTGAGGCCCCGCAGGCCCAGCCGGTCCCTGGGGACCCACCGCGCCCGCCGCGCCCGTTCCAGCGGCAGGCAGGTTGGCGATGGCCGCCTGGAGTTCGGCGATCTGGGCACGCAGTTCCTCGATGGCGGTGTTCTGGGCGGCCACCTGAGCACGGAGCTGCTCGAGGCCAGTCAGCGCTTCTTGCAGGCCTTGGCGCAGGGTCTGGAGTTCTGCGGGGTTGAAGGTCGTCTGGTTGGCCGGAAGCTGGGCGATCAGGCGGGCGAGCACCTGCGCGACCTCTTGACGGGTAGCCGCCTGGCACCAGTCGAACTGCCCGTCGGGGTAGCCAATAAAGAGGCCCCGCTGGGTCACGAGTTCGATGGCGGCCTGCGCCCACGTGCCCGGCGTGCAGGCCACGACGGGCGCCTGGGTCACGGGCGTCACTTGGGGCGTCACCGGGGTAAGGGGCGTCGTCGTGGTGGGCGCCGAGCCGCTGCCCCCCGCGAGGGCCGTGCCGAGTGCCATCAGGAGGCTGGTCGAGAGCAGGGTCTTTTTCATGGAGTCTCCTTCGAGGGTGGGACGGTTCTGACCATGCAGCCGCCGTCCCATGAATCGGATGTATTGTGTCACACTTTCCTCATCTTCATCCCTCTGAACTTGTTCTCAAGTTCTTCATAGAGAATTGAGTGTTTTGTCGAAAATTTCCTGTGGCGGGCTGCGAACACAGGAAAAAGGGAGGCGCGGGGCCTCCTCCTGTGTGGGGACCGCTTCAGATGTCTTGTGGCTCCGGGTTCGGGTCCAGGTCAGCCGTTCCCGCCATGCCTCCCATGCCTCCCGTGCGTGAGGTGTCTAGGGTGGTGTCGAGACTGGGAGCGGCATTGTTGCCGGGCTCATTCGCGGCGGCATTCCCGTCCTCGCCGGGCGACTGGGTGGTGTCCACGGGCGGGTTGTAGCTGTCTCGGCGGTTGTCGTTCATGGACGCGCCTCCTTGAGGTGGATGCATTGTCGGCGACTCGGTGACGTCTGGGTTGAGATTCGGCTCAAGGAGATGCATGGCGGAGAAGAGAGGCTGCAAAGAAAGAGGGGCGCAGTTGACCACTGCGCCTCCTCCGAACTCCCAGCTCAACCGCTGAACTCGAAGTCCGCGTAGTCCTGGGTAGGCGGGCACGAGCACACGAAGTTTCTGTCCCCGTACACGTTGTCTACCCGGTTCACGGCGGGCCAGTACTTCCAGGCCCGCTGGGCACGGCTGGGGAAAGCGGCCGTCTCGCGGCTGTAGGCCCGGTTCCACTCGCCCGTCATCAGGTCGTCCTGGGTGTGCGGCGCGTGCCTCAGCGGGCTGTCCTCGGCCGAGAGCAGGCCGTCTTCGACCTCCTGAATCTCGCGGCGGATGTGCAGCATCGCGTCGATGAAGCGGTCGAGTTCCTCCTTGGGCTCGCTCTCGGTCGGCTCGATCATCAGGGTGCCGGGCACGGGGAAGCTCATGGTGGGGGCGTGGAAGCCGTAGTCCATCAGCCGCTTGGCGATGTCCTCTTCCGTGATGCCGCTGGCCTGCTTGAGTGGGCGAATGTCGAGGATGCACTCGTGCGCGACCCGCTCATTGCGGCCCGTGTACAGCACCGGAAAGGCGCCGCCCAGCCTACGCGCGATGTAGTTGGCGTTCAGCAGCGCGACCTGGGTCGCCTTTTTCAAGCCCTCCGGCCCCAGCATCCGGATGTACAGGTACGAGATGGGCAGGATGCTCGCGCTGCCGTAAGGCGCGGCGCTGACGGCCCCGGTGCGGCTCTCGCTCGTGGCGCGGACGGCGTGGTTGGGCAGGAAGGGCGCGAGGTGCGCCTTGACCCCAATCGGCCCCATGCCCGGCCCGCCGCCGCCGTGGGGGATGGCGAAGGTCTTGTGCAGGTTGAGGTGCGACACGTCCGAGCCGATCAGCCCCGGCTTGGCGAGGCCCACCATCGCGTTCATGTTCGCCCCGTCCAGGTACACCTGCCCGCCGTGCGCGTGCACGATCTCGCAGACCTCGGTGACGTGTTCCTCGTAGACGCCGTGGGTGCTGGGGTAGGTGATCATCAGGGCACCGAGCTTGTCGCTGTGCGCCTCCGCCTTGGCCCGCAGGTCAGTCAGGTCGATGTTGCCGCTCTCGTCGGTCTTCACGACCACGACCTGCATGCCCAGCATGGCGGCGCTCGCGGGGTTGGTGCCGTGGGCGCTCGCGGGAATCAGGCAGACGCTGCGGTGCGCTTCCCCCCGGCTCTCGTGGTACTTGCGGATGGCGAGCAGGCCCGCGTACTCGCCCTGCGCCCCGCTGTTGGGCTGCAAGGAAACTGCGTCGTACCCGGTGATGTCGGCCAGCCACGCTTCCAGTTCCCCGAGCATCTGCGCGTAGCCTTCCGTCTGGTCAGCGGGCGCGAAGGGGTGCAGGCTGCCGAACTCGGGCCACGTCACAGGAATCATCTCGGCGGTGGCATTGAGCTTCATTGTGCAGCTTCCCAGCGGAATCATGCCGTGGACAAGGCTGTAGTCGCGGTTTTCCAGCGTCTTGAGGTAGCGCAGCATCGCGTGCTCGGAGTGGTGCGTGTTGAAGACGGGATGGGTGAGATACTCGGAGGTGCGCTGGAGATTGGCGGGGATGCCTTCCACGGCCTGCTCGTCCAGGGCGAGCACGTCCACCCTTTCTCCGGTGATGACTTCGATAATGTCCGCGAGGTCGGCAGGAGTCACCGTCTCGTCCAGGCTGACGCCCACGCGCCCATTCCCGTAGCGGAAGTTGATTCCCTTCGCCTCGGCCCTCTCCCGAATGGTCGCCACGTCGCCGCCGAAGGTCAGCGTGTCAAAGAAGGTGGCGTTTGCCTCCAGCCCGGCGTTCCCCAGCGCCTTCGCCAGCATTCCGGTCATCCGGTGGGTGCGCTCGGCAATCGTCCGAATCCCCTCCGGCCCGTGGTAGACGGCGTAGGCGGCAGCCATGTTCGCCAACAGCGCCTGCGCGGTGCAGATGTTGGAGGTCGCCTTCTCGCGGCGGATGTGCTGCTCGCGGGTCTGCATCGCCATGCGCAGGGCCGTCTTACCCTTGCTGTCACGGCTCACGCCGATCACCCGGCCAGGCATGGAGCGCTGGTACTCGCCCCGGCAGGCCAGGAACGCCGCGTGCGGCCCCCCAAAGCCCATCGGCACCCCGAAGCGCTGGGCACTCCCGATTACGATGTCGGCCCCCTGCTCGCCGGGCGGGGTCACCAGCGCACAGGCCAGCAGGTCGGTCGCCACAATCAGGGCCGCCTGTGCCTCATGCGCCCGCCCGGAGATGGGGGAGAGGTCGTGCAGGTCGCCGTGGGTGCCGGGCGTTTGCACCAGCGCAGCGAAGGCGCCTTCCGGCAGCTCCCCGTTCGCGGCCCCCGTGACCACCTCGTACCCGAAATACTCGGCGCGGGTGCGGATCACGTCCAGCGTCTGCGGGTGAACGTCGTCGGCCACGTAGAAGACATTGCCCTTGCTCTTGACCACGCGCTTGGCGAGGGTCATCGCCTCGGCGGCGGCGGTCGCCTCGTCTAGTAGGGAGGCGTTGGACACGGGCATCCCGGTCAGGTCCATCACGGTCTGCTGGAAGTTCAGCAGCATTTCCAATCGGCCCTGCGAAATCTCGGCCTGGTAGGGCGTGTACGCCGTGTACCAGCCTGGGTTTTCCAGCATGTTCCGCAGGATGACCGGGGGCACGTGCGTGCCGTGGTACCCCATGCCGATGTACGACCGGAAGACCTTGTTCTTCGCGGCGACGGCCTTCAGGTCGGCCAGCGCCTGCGCTTCGGTCACCGGGCCGCCCACGTTCAGCTCGCCCGTGAAGCGGATGGCTTCCGGTAAGGTCGTTTCGGTCAGCTCGTCCAGGCTGGAGACGCCGAGTTCGGTCAGCATCTCGGCCTGTTCCGCCTCGGTGGGGCCGATATGGCGGCGGGTGAAGTCGTCGGTTTGCAGGAGTTCGTTCAGGGGGCGCATGGAGTCTCCTTGAGGGGCGATCAGGGGTCAGCGGTCAGCGTTCAGCCTCGTGGTGCTGACGGCTGACCGCTGGGGGCTGACGGCTTCAGTTGTTCGCGGCGCTGTAGGCGTTGGCGTCCATCAGTTCGCTGCCTTCCTCGGTCACGTCCAGCCGGAACAGCCAGCCGTCCGTGTAGGCGCCGCTGTTGACGAGTTCAGGGCTGCCGGACAGGGCCTCGTTGACGGCCACGACCGTGCCGCTGGCCGGGGCATAGATGTCCGAAGCGGTCTTCACGCTCTCCACGACGGCGACCGTCTCGCCCGCGGAGACGACGCGCCCGACCTCGGGCAGTTCCACGTACACCACGTCGCCGAGCTGGTCCTGCGCGAAGTCGGTGATGCCGACGGTGCCGTCGGAGGCGAGCCACTCGTGGGAGGCGGCGTACTTCAGTTCGCTGGGGGTCTGCATGGGGTTGATTCTCCTCTATCTCGGGGGCGGAAGTCTGTCGGAGGTGTTGCGGGGTTTCAGCGCTTGTAGAAGGGCAACTCCACCCGCCGCGCCGGATGCGCCTTGCCGCGCACCTCGACCTCGAAGGCGTCGCCCGCCGCCGCGTCCGCCCGCACGAGCGCCATCGCGATGGGGTGCCCGAGGGTGGGGCTGGTGCTGCCGGAGGTGACGTGGCCGACCGGCTCGCCGTTCAGCAGCACCGGGTAGCCCTCGCGCACAGGCACGCGGTCGAGGGCGAGGCCGATCAGTTTGACGCTGGGCGCGGCCTGAATCCCGGCGCGGCCCACGTGGTCCTTGTCCTTGACCACCCAGGTGTACGTGCTGGCGAGGGGGTGGAGGTCCTCGGCGAACTCGTGGCCGTACAGGGGAAAGCCCGCCTCCAGCCGCAGGGTGTCGCGGGCGCCCAGGCCCGCTGGGGTCAGGCCGACGGCGACGAGGCGGTCCCAGAGGGCCTCGGCGTCCCCGGCCTTCACGAAAACCTCGAAGCCGTCCTCGCCAGTGTACCCGGTGCGGGCGAACATCACCGGGAACTCCAGCAGGGTGCCGGAGAAGAAGGCATTCTTCTTTTTGGCGCTCAGGTCCACGTCGGTGTGGGGTTGCAGCATGGCCTCGGCGTCCGGCCCCTGCACGGCGATCAGTCCCCAGTTCGCGGACTCGTCGGCCAGCGTCACGTCGTAGCCTGCCGCCTGCGCCCCGAGGTGCGCCCAGTCCTTTTCGATGTTGGAGGCGTTCACGACCAGCAGAAACTCCTGCGGGGCCACCCGGTAGACATAGATGTCGTCCACCAGCCCGCCCGATTCGTTGGGCAGCCAGTTGTACCCGGCGCGGCCGGGCTTGAGCTTGCTCACGTCGTTGGTAGTCACGCGCTGGAGGAAGGCTTCGGCGTCTGGTCCGGTCACCCGGAACTCGCCCATGTGGGACACGTCGAACATCCCCGCGCGTGTGCGGACGGCCTCGTGCTCGGCCTTGACGCCCGCGTACTGCACGGGCATGTCCCAGCCCCCGAAGGGAACCATGCGGGCACCCGCCCGCAGGTGCGCGGCGTGCAGGGGCGTCCGCTTCAGCGGCGTCTCAGGAGTCGGGGTCACCCCCAAACTGTACCGGAGCGCCGCTCCCCGCGTCCGGGCCGCCCGGACGTGTGGCGGGCTAGGCTGGGGCATGACTGGGCCGGAAAACGCGCACGCGAACGCCTCTTTCCTCCTGGGGGTGCTGCCACCGCCCGACCTCGGGGCGCGGGTGGACGCCTTTCGCACCCGGCTGGGGCTGCGCGAGAGTGCCGCGCATGTGACGGTCAAGGCGCGGAGTGGGCTGGACCCGGAGCTGAGGTGGTGGAAAGCGGCGCGGGCCGTGGTGGCCGAGAGTCCTGCCCTCACGCTGGAGGTCGGCGGGGTACGGGCTTTTCGCAACGGCACCGCTGTCTACCTCGGGGTCACCTCGCCCGACGTGGTGGCGCTGCACCTGCGGCTGCTGACGGCGTTGAACCCGTCCCAGCGCTTCGGCTACGAGGGACCGCAGATGACGCCGCACCTCACGCTGGCCCTGCGGCGGCGTGGGGTGGACCTCGGCACGGTGCTGGAGGCAGCGCGGGACGAGTTCGCTGATCTGGCAGGGCACCCCCTGACCTTCACCGCCCGCGAGGTCTGGGTGATGCGCAAGCCGGGACCGGGGGGCCTCTATGTGCCGTGGGAGGCGTGGCCGCTGGGGCAGGGCTGAGGGTCAGCGTAGGGTGGGCCGCACGCCCCCCTCAGTCGCCAGAAAGCTCACCCGCAGGTCGTGAGCCTCGCTCGGCAACTCGTCCACCACCAGCGCCTCCCAGACCACCCCCACCGTCAGGCCGCCGAAGTCCGGCAGCAGGCGGTCGTAGAAGCCGCCGCCGTACCCCAGCCGCACGCCCCGGTGGTCAAAGGCGAGGCCGGGGAGGAGCACGGCGTCCACTGTCTCCAGCGCTGAGCGGGGGGCACCGGCCGGGGGCTGACGTATTCCGAAACGGCTGAGTTCGGTCGCCGTGTCCCAGGGGTGCAGGGTCAGGTGCGGCGCAGGCCGGAAGCGGGCGCGGGTGGTCAGCAGCTCAAACTCGGGAGCCAATGCGCCTACATCCGGCTCACCGGGCAGGGCGTGGTAGGCCAGCACCCGCCGCGCCCCCCGCACGTGCAGAAAGGCGGCGAGGTGGGCACAGACCTCGGCGGAGCGGTCGGGCTGGGTCGCCCGCACCTCGCGTGCCCAGGCCCGCCAGGTCGGTTTGGGCGCGTCGTGGGGGGGCGGCGTCATGGAAGGCAGCCTAGCGAATGAGAGCAGAGAAAGCCCCCGGCAGCGGGAGCCGGGGGCACAGGAGGGGCCGCTTACTGGTTGGGCAGGGCCAGCGCGAGGGAACGCAGCGCGAGGCCGCTGACCGTGCTGTTGGCGGTGGCCGCGCCGCTCGTCAGATTGACCGTGTAGAGCATCGTGTTGCTGCCCATGCCCACGCTGAGGTACGCCATGTCCGCCCCGGCGATGTCAAAGCCGGTCATGCCTTTCATGGCGTCGACTCCCAGCGTTCCCACCGAGGTCAAGGTGCTGAAGTTGCCCGCAGGCGTCGAGCCTTCTGCGCTGCTGTGCCGGACCAGCGTGTCGGCCGCCGCGTCGATGGAGTAGAGCGTGGTGGTCGTACCCGCACCGATGGCCCCCGTGGCGCTGTTGTTGAAGGAGTTGGTGTAGGCCGCCGCCACGAGGTCGGGGTCGGCGGTGCCCGTGGCGTACTTCAGGGTGCCGTCGTCGGTGACCGTTCCGGCAGGCGAGGTGGCCGGGACGGGCGTCGCGTTCGGCGTCAGGCGGAAGTTGCGGTCCGTCTCGGCAAAGACGCGCAGGCGGTTGGCCGCCGGGTTGAAGTCGATGGCGACGGGGGTCACGCCTGCCGTCAGGTTCGCCCCATCGGCGCTCAGGGCTCCGTTGGCCGGGTCGAGGCGGTACAGCCTGCCCGTGCCCGACATCGCATAGAGCCGGTTGTCGGTGTTGCGGACGTCCAGGTCGATCAGCGTCTCGCCGCTCGGCAATCCGGTCACCGCCAGGCGGCGCAGGCTGGCCGCCGCGTTGTCGGTGCCGAAGGTCACGAGGCGTCCCTGGGTATCCAGCCCATAGGCGGTCATGCCCTGGGGAGCGGCGGGTGGCCGCATCGTCGTGCAGGCGGAGAGGGCGAGGGCGCAGGTGGCGGACAGCAGGGCAAGTCGCTTCATAAGGGGCTCCTCCCGGAAGCGGGGACGCCTCCGGTCTTCTCTCAGCCCTAAGCAGCAGCGGCGCGATTGGATGACCCGCGGCTCTTGAGCAGAGCTTTATCCAGCAGCTCTGTCCGCTCCGCCACCGTCCCGGATGGGACCGGGTGGTCTGCTCGGCCCATGCACACACTGATTATGGGGGCGACGGGAGGCATTGGGACGGCGACGGCGCGGGCCTTTGCCGCACGCGGGGACCGGCTGACCCTGAGCGGGCGGGACGCGGGGCGGCTCTCCGCGCTGGCCGCCGAACTCGGCGCGGAATCGACAGCCGCTGACCTGGGCTACGAGAGCCACGTGCGGGCACTGCTGGAGGGGGTGGGGGAACTGGAGACCCTCGTCTACGCAGCGGGGGCAGCCCTGCCCGGTCCCCTGCAGGAGGCGGACCCGGCGGCGGTCCGGGCCGTGTGGAACGCGAACTACTTCGGGGCGCTGTGGGTGCTCAAGCACGGGCTGGGGCGCCTGAATCCCGGCGGGCGCGTCTATCTGCTTGGGGCGCGGCCTGAACTTGTCACCGCGCGGGGGTTTTCCCAGTACGCGGCGAGCAAGGCCGCCCTTGCCCGCGCCGCCGAGGTCGCCCGGCTGGAGGCGCGGGGAGTGGGCCTCACGCTGGTGCTGCCGCCTGCCGTGGACACCGGCTTGTGGACCCAGGTGGGCCGGGTGCCGCGCGGCGCCGTCTCGCCGGAGGTCGTCGCGGCGGCCATCGTCACCGACCGGGACGGCCCCCCGCAGCCGGAGCTGAGGGTAGAGGGTTAGCCGACTTCCTTCGGCCCCTTCAAGCCGCTCTTGCCTTCCCGCTCCCGCAACACGGCGGCCACGTCGCCCGGCGAGACGCCCACCTCGGCCAGCGCGAACAGGGTGTGGAAGAGGAGGTCAGCCGCCTCGGTCGCCAGCTCCGCCCGGTCGCCGTTTTTCGCGGCCAGCAGCACCTCGCCCGCCTCCTCGCTGATCTTTTTCAGCACCCGGTCCAGCCCTCCCGCGTGCAGCCGGGCCACGTAACTGTTCTCTGGCAGGGTGGTGAGCCTTTCTGCGATGGTCGCGTGGACTCGCTCTAGGGTGCCGTCCAGCCCGGTGTCCGGGGCGTCACCCTCCAGGAGCGGCGTGTGGAAGCAGGAATATTCCCCGGTGTGACAGGCTGGTCCTGTCTGCTCCACCCGGTACAGCACGCTGTCGCCGTCGCAGTCCAGATGCACCGAGACGACCCGCTGGGTGTGCCCGCTCGTCGCGCCCTTCACCCACGGCTCCCCCCGCGAGCGGCTGTAGTAGGTGGCCTCGCGGGTGCTTAGGGTGCGCTCTATCGCGGCGCGGTCGGCGTAGGCCTGCATCAGCACCGCGCCCGTGCGGGCGTCCTGGGTCACGACCGGAATCAGGCCGTCAGGGCCGAACTCGAGGGCATCGAGGTTGCTCACACGTCCCGCCAGTCGGGGCGCACGGGCAGCCCCTCGGCTTTGAGGTACGCCTTGACCTGCGGCACCGTCAGTTCCCCGAAGTGAAACACGCTCGCGGCGAGCGCGGCGTCGGCCTGCCCGCCGTCCTCGCCGCCGCGCAGCACGTCGCGGAAGTCCTCCAGCCGACCGGCCCCCCCCGAGGCGATCACAGGCAGGTCCACCGCCGAGGCGACCGCCCGCGTCGCTTTCAGGTCGAAGCCCGCCCGCGTGCCGTCGGCGTCCATCACGTTCAGGCAGAGTTCGCCCGCCCCGAGCCGCTGCCCCTGTTCGGCCCACGCCAGCAGGTCCAGGCCCGTGTCCACCCGCCCGCCGCCCACATGCACCGTCCAGCCTTCGCCGCCTGGCCGCCGCTTGGCGTCAATGCTCAGGACCACGCACTGCGCCCCGAAGTGGTCCGACGCCTCGCGGATCAGCTCTGGGCGCCGCACCGCGCCGCTGTTCACGCTGATCTTGTCAGCCCCAGCCATCAACAGTTGCCGGAAGTCCGGCACCGCGTTCACGCCGCCGCCCACCGTCAGCGGCATCATGACCTGCTCGGCCACCTGCGCGGCCACGTCGAGCATCAGCGCCCGGCCCTCGTGGGTGGCGGTGATGTCGTAAAAGACGAGTTCGTCGGCCTGCTGCGCCTCGTACGCCTGCGCGAGCACGAGGGGATCCCCGGCGTCGCGGTGGTCCTCGAAAAAGCGGACATTCTTGACCACCCGCCCGTTTTGCACGTCCAGACAGGGAATGATGCGCTTCGTGAGCATGGGGGGCAGTCTAGCCCGCCGCCCGACGTGTTCGGCTGGCACGGCCTAACCTGACTGGACATGAGTCCCTCACACCTTTGTGCTTAGGATGGATTTGTTAAAATCTTTATGTTCCGGGGAGTGCATGGAGGGCCGTGATTCGCGCAGGTCAGGCGAAGGGGTGGGGTGACGGGGCACATGGAAAGACGGCGAATCCTACTGGTCGACGACAATCCAAACGATGTGGAGCTGGCCCTGAATGCCCTGCAGGACCGCGAGGCAGAGGTCGAGGTGGCGGCCAGCGGTCCCGAGGCTCTCGCGGCGCTGCGTGGGGGGAGATTGCCCGACTTGATCCTCCTCGACCTGAAAATGCCGCAGATGGACGGCCTCGCGGTACTCGACCAGATTCGCGGCGGTCCCGCTACCCGCGAGATTCCGGTCGTGATGCTCAGTACCAGCGGCGAGGAGCGCGACGTGGCCGACTGCTACGCGCACGGCGCGACGGCCTACGTGGTCAAGCCGATGGACTTTGGGCAGTTCGGCTCTGCCCTGAAGACCATTACCGATTTCTGGGCGCGGCTGAACGTGCGGCCCCGGCTGCGCTGAGGGACGGTTCAACCCTCAAGCGGGGCTTCAGGCTGCGGCGCCCACCCCCGCGCTAGGCTGCCCCCATGCGTGTCTGGATCGGCTGCGGCGGCTACACCAACGACGACTGGGCGGCGTCCGGCCTGATCTACGAGGGCGTGAAAAAGGACGCCTACCTCGACACCTACTCCCAGCACTTCGACGCGGTGGAGCTGAACAGCTCCTTCTACGCGATTCCCGGCCTCAAGGCTTTCGAGGGGATGGTCCGCAAGTCGGGCGGGCGCACCCGCTTCACCGTCAAGCTGAACAAGGCCTTCACCCACGACCGCGCCCCCACCGACGCCGACTTCGACCGGATGCTGCAAAGTCCCCAGCCCCTGCGCGACGCCGGGTTGATGGGGCCGTATCTGGCGCAATTTCCCTACTCCTTCCACCGCACGGCCGACAACCGCAAGTACCTGCTGGCCTTGGCTGAACGCTTCGCCGGGCACGAGCTGGCGGTGGAATTGCGCCACGCTTCCTGGGATCAGCCGGGCGTGCGTGAGGGCATGGCCGAGTACGGCCTGATCTGGGTGAGCCCCGACTATCCCCCGGTCGGCGGCATGCCCGAGCCGCAGGTCCACGTCACCACCGACGTGGGCTACCTGCGCCTGCACGGGCGCAACAAGGGCAGTTGGTGGGAGGGCCAGAGCGCCGCCGAGCGCCACGACTACCTCTACACCCGTGCCGAGATGGACGAGTGGGCCGAGAAGATCGCGCTGGTGACGGACGACCTCAGCGAGCTGTATGTGTTTTTTCAGAACACGACCAAGGGACACGCCCTGAAGAACATCCCGATGCTGCGCGAGGCCCTGAATGCGCGGGGAGTGCCCGTCAAGACGCCGGAACCGGAAGAGGACGAGGGGCGGCTGCTCTGACCGACCTTCCGGCTATGGACAGGCATGGCCGCTGAGCCTCCGATCTCTCCGGCAGCCCTCCGCAGAGTGATGCGGGATGCCTACGGGCTGGGCGTCGGGGCGCTCACCTTCCTGCCCCAGGGGACGGCTCCGGCCTACCGTGCCGATGGCCCTGGGAGTCGGTGGTTTCTCAAGCTGCTGCCGGATACGCCTTACGGCCACGATCTGCGGCGGCGGGTGGGGGCTGAGCGTCCGTTGCTCCGGGCCTTGCGAGAATCTGGGGTGCTGACGCGGGTTCCCCGGCCGATCCCCACCCTCTCTGGGGCCGATGTTGCCGAAGTGGAAGGCTACGGCGTGGCCCTGTACGGCTGGATAGACGGGGCCTCGCTGAGGGCGGGCTGGACGGCCGCACTCCCCGGAGTCGCCCCGCTGCTGGGACGGCTCCATGCGGGCACCCAGAGGCTTTTGGAGGTGGTGCAGGTGTGGCCGATGCCGCCCGAGGACTTCAGCCTCCCCTTTGAGGAGGGCTTGATGGGCGACCTGGCCCGGCTGCGGGTGAGCGTGGGGGAGGAACGGGCCGGGGTGGCGGCCCTGCGCGACCTGCACCTGCCCCATGAGGCCATCCTGGGGCAGGTGCTGACGCGGGCGCGAGCGTTCCAGGAGGCGGCCCGCGCCCGGCCCCGCCGCCCCGTGGTGTGCCATACCGACGCACACGGCGGCAACGTGATGCGGGACGTAGCGGGCGAACTGTGGCTGATCGACTGGGAGACGGCCCGGCTCGCCCCACCCGAGCATGACCTCTGGATGCTGCACCCCCAGCTCCCCGAGGTGCTGCCCGCCTACGAGGAAGCTGTGGGTGCGCCCGCCGTGCCCGATCCGGACCTGCTGGGCTTCTACCTCACCCGGCGGGTGCTGGAGGACATGGCGGTGGACGTGGGCATGATCCAGCACGCCAACACCCGCCCCGAGCAGGACGAGGCGAACCTCGCCGTGCTGGAGAAGTACGTCCTGCCCGACCTGATGCGGGTGGAACAAAACATCGCCGAGTTGTGGGAGAGGCTGCGCCTGCGCTGAGCGGCCCTTACCCCAGCATCTGCATCTCGCTTAGGCCCGCCAGGAACTCGCGCTCCGGGTACTCCTCCGCGTCAAAGCCCTTGTCGCCCTCGGCGGGCTGAACGCTCAGGGAGGCGAAGTCGAAGAGGTCGCGGTCCAGCAGGTGACTCGGCGTGACGCGCGTCAGCCCGCGCAGCACGTTCTGGAGGCGGCCCGGATGCTCGCGCTCCCAGCCCGCCAGCATCTCGCCCACGACCTTGCGCTGAAGGTTCTCCTGACTGCCGCACAGGTTGCAGGGGATGATCGGGAAGCCCTTTGCTGCGGCGTAGCGTTCGATGTCCCGCTCCGCGAGGTAGGCCAGCGGCCGGATGACCACGTTCGTGCCGTCGTCCGACTGGAGCTTGGGGGGCATCGCCTTGAGCCTCGCGCCGAAAAACAGGTTCATGAACAGTGTTTCGAGGATGTCCTCGCGGTGGTGCCCCAGGGCGATTTTCGTCGCGCCGATCTCGCGGGCGTGTCGGTACAGAATGCCCCGGCGCAGGCGGCTGCACAGGGCGCAGGTTGTCTTGCCCTCGGGCGTCTTCTCCTTGACGATGGAGTAGGTGTCTTCCGTGAGGATGTGGAAGGGCACGCCCAGCTGCGTGAGGTATTCCGGCAGCACATGCTTGGGGAAACCCGGCTGCCCCTGGTCGAGATTCACCGCCACAACCTCGAAGTCGATGGGAGCGCGGCGCTGGAGGTCGAGGAGGATGTCGAGCAGCGTATAGCTGTCCTTGCCCCCCGACAGGCAGACCATCACCCGGTCGCCCTGCTCAATCATGCGGTAGTCGGTGATGGCCTGGGCCGCCCCCTTGACGAGGGGCGCGAAGAGCCGTTCGGGAGAGGGACGTGCGGGGTCGGGCTGGGGGACAGCGGCAGGGGAGGGGAGGGTCTGGGTCATGGCGTCTCGCTTGGCCCGCTGCGGCGAGCGGGAGTCGGGGACATGGTAGCCCCCGCGCCTCCGGCCCGCCCCTCCCCGGCTCTCATTCGGGCGACGATCAGCACGGCGGGCGTCAGCATCAGCGCCCACGCGAGCCACTTGCCGGGGTGAACGGGTTGCCAGCCTCCTGCCTGATGCGGATACACCCACGCGCCCAGCCCGGTCGCCACGTTCTCAGCGAGGTACACGAAGGCAGCAATGAGGGCCAGCGAGAGGGGAAGGCCCATCTGGAAGCGCTCGCCGCCCACCATGAATGCCACCCACGTGCGGCGGTAGGCGAGCAAGAGCGCCGCCGTCAGCCCCAGCCGCACCTCCAGCCCGGCCCCCAGTAGGAAGTGGGCATAGGTCGCCCCGACCAGCCCGAGTTGCCATATCAGCGGCGGCTCTCCGCTCAGGTGCAGCTCGCACCGCCGCCACGCCTGCGCCACGTAGCTCCCCACGCTGGCGTACATGAAGCCCGCGTAGAGGGGCACGCCAAGCACCTTGCTGACGGCTTCGTCCGGGTAGGCCCAGGCCCCCAGCTCGACCCGGTGGGCTTCCAGCCCGAAGCCCAGCGCGTGAAAGAGCAGCAGCGCAGCCGCCTCACGCGGCGTCTCGAAGCGGGTCCACACCAGGGCCGCCTGGACCAGCAGGCACCCCAGCAGCAGGAAGTCGTACCGGGCCAGGCCCCAGTCCTCCAGTGGCAGCCCCTTCGAGAGCGCCAGCAGTCCGACCACGCTGAAGGCGAAGGTGCAGCACAGGGCCTGCACCCCGGTGAACTGGGCAAGCAGACGCGGGAGGCGGGCCATGCCCCCAGCGTGCCCCCCTGCCCCGGCTCATGGCGTCATGCTTCCGGAGGACGCCCGCCTCATCTGCGGGCACTAGTCTGGGAGCCGATGAGGGGTTTTCTGTCGCTTTTTCCCGACCGTGCTCCGCGCCCTGGCAGCGGCGCGGCGGCGCATTAGAGTAGGCTCCATGCGCTTTTTCACGGGGCTGGGCGTGCTGCTGCTGCTGGGAACGGCGGGGGCGGGCGGCCTGTGGTGGACCTGGGGGCGCGAGCTGCCCAGCGTCCAGACCCTCGACGTGCTGGAACTCAGCGGGCAGACACGGGTGTACGACCGCAAGGGCGAGCTGGTGGGCACCCTGACCCCCAGCCTGGGGGGCGGCAGCGGCGTGAACCGCGACCTGCTGCAGCTCAACGAGATCAGCCCCTGGCTGCAAAAGGCCATCGTGACCAGCGAGGACCGCCGCTTCTTCGAGCACCGGGGGGTGGACTATCAGGGCATCGTGCGCGGGCTCCTCAAGGGCGTGCTGTTCAACGACCTCGAAGGCGGCTCCTCGATCACCCAGCAGGTCGTAAAAAACACGCTGCTGCACGACCTGGAAGGCGCCCGGACCCTGGAGCGCAAGTTCAAGGAGGCGGTGCTCGCCTACCAACTGGAGCGCAATTTCTCCAAGGAACAGATTCTGGCCGCGTACCTCAACGTCATCTACTGGGGCGACGGTGGGCAGCGCGACATCATCGGGGCGGGGACGGCGGCGCGGGCCTACTTCAAGAAGGACGCTTCGGCCCTCAACCTGGCGGAGAGCGTGTACCTCACGACCATCGTGCCCGCGCCCAACCGCCGCTACAAGGATTTCGAGGCCTATCGTCCCCTGATGAAAAGTGTCCTCGACCGCATGGTGGAGGACGGCAAGGTGACCCGCGCCGAGGCCGACGCCGCCTGGACAACGCCCATCTACCCGGCGGGCTGGCGCATCGGCTGGAATCCCGACGGCACCCTGCGCTCGGCGGTGCTGGAGCGCCCCGAGCGGCTGGAAGAGAACATGCCCCCGCCCCCCGCGCAGACGGCCTTTCATTACCTGCAAGCGGTCGAGCAGGAGTTGAAACAGGCGGGCGTGACCGGCAAGGCGCTGTACGGTGGCGGCAAGGTCTTTACCGGCATGGACCTCCAGGCGCAACAGTCCGCCGAGCGGGCCAGCCTGAACGCCCAGTTGCCCGACGGGGCGACGCTGGGAGCCGCCTTCCTGAACCCCAAGAATGGCGAGGTCCTCGCGCTGGTCGGCCAGAAACTGAGGGGTGGGCGTCCGGCCGACTGGAACAACGCGACCCAGGCGCGGCGGCAGGTGGGCAGTTCCGTCAAGCCGCTGCTGTACACGCTGGCGCTGGAGGAGGGCTGGAAGCAGAGCGATACCGTGCTGGACGCGCCGCTGAACGGGAGCTACCAGCCGCAGAACTACGACGGGCGCTGGACGGGCGAGTACAAGACGATGCGCTACTCGCTCGACCACAGCCTCAACCTCCCCACCGTGCGGATCGCGCAGGAACTCGGCGTCCAGGCGTTCGAGTCCAAGCTGCGCGACCTGGGCCTGACGCCGCCGCCTGACGCGGGGCTGTCGCTCTCCATCGGCACGCTGGAAGCCAGCCCCTTGCAGATGGCCGCCGCCTACCTGCCCTTCGCCAACGGGGGCCTGTACTACGCGCCCACGCTGGTGCGCCGGGTGGAGGGGCCAAAGGGCGAGGTGATCTACACCCGCCCCGCGCCGCAGGGCAAGCGGGTCTGGGACGTGCGGACGGCGTGGCTGGGGCTGGACATGATTCGCGGGGTGGTGAACGACCTCACCGCCTATCAGGGCGGCCTCGCCACCCGCGCCCAGATTCCCGGCTGGGACGTGGGCGGCAAGACGGGCACCACCAACGACGTGAAGGACCTGTGGTTCGCCGGGGTGACCCCCCTGATCTCCGGGGCGGTGTGGGTGGGCCAGGAAAACGGCCAGCCGCTCCCCAGTTGGGCCTACAGCGGCGAGATTCCCACCCCCGTGTGGCAGCAGGCGGTCGCGGGGGCGCTGGCGGGCCAGCCGCGCGTGGCCTTCACCGAGCCGGGCGGCATCACCTACCGGGTGGTACGGCAGGTCAACATGGCCTTCCGCGAGGAGGAAGCCGACCAGCCCCAGGTCGCCCGCGACGGCAGCGGCCGCAGTGAGGGCGGCTTCTTCGGGCGGCGCACCGAGGCTCCAGCGCCTGCCCCGGTCCCGGCCCCCGAGCCTGCGCCGGTGCCCGAGCCCGTCCCCGTCCCGGTTCCCGCCCCTGAGCCCGTGGAACCGACGCCCGACCTTCGGCCCCTCCCCAAAGAGGTGCCCGCCGAGCCCCCCGCCGACTTCTTCCCGGACGAGGTGACCCCGCCCGAGGCCCCACTGCCGGAGGACCCCTACGCGCCTGAACCATTGCCGCAAGACGACTTCGGCACGCCCTTCCCGCCCGAAGGGGAGGTGATTCCCGAACCGCTGCCCGCGCCGCTCCCCACCCCCGAGGACTATGGGGACGGCGGCCTGGGCGATCAGGGCTTGCCCCCCGAGGAGACGTTGCCCTACGAGCCGCCCGCACCGGAGGACTTCGGGGCGCCGCTGGGCTTCTGAACACGGTTCACCCGGCCCTCGCCCCTGCGGCGGGGGCGTTTCGTTGCGCCGACGTGCTACTCCACCGCCACCAGCCGCAGCGTTCCCGTCTCGGCTGGGCCGTCGATGGTCAGCACTTCCAGGCGGCAGGGCAGGTCGTCGCGGCCGAGTTCGCGCACGAGATAGGTCAGGGCGGCCCGGTGCATCAGCGCGAGCTTGCGCGGGGTCACGCTCTCGGCGGCGTCCCCGAAGCGGGCCGAGCGGCGCTGGCGGACCTCGGTGAAAACGAGCACGTCGCCGTCGCGCGACACGAGGTCAATCTCACCGCCTGGGATGCGGTAGTTGCGGGCCAGGATCACCCGGCCAAGGTCCATGAGGTGCGCGGCGGCGCGGGCCTCGGCGTCCGCACCCTTCAGCCCTGCTCCTCGGGGTCGTGGCCCAGGTCGGCCAGCAGGTCGCGGTACAGGCGGGCGGCGTCGCGGCGCACGTCGTCGAGGGTGGCGTCGTCGTCTGCCAGCTCCAGCGCCGTCTCCAGGGCCCCCTCCAGCACGGCGGCGTAGATGGGCCAGCGGCCCTGCGGGGCAGCGGTGTCTTCCTGCTCCTCTTCCTCCGCGTTCCCGTCCTCCAGCCGTTCCAGCGCGTCCTCGGCGGCGGCCCGCTCGGCGTCGCGCTTGGAGCGGCCCTCGCCGTGGCCCAGCTCGCGGCCCCCGGCCCTCACGGTGACGCGAAAGGTGCGCTCGTGGGCGGGGCCTTCCGCCTCCGCGTCGAAGGTGGGGGTGCCGAGGCCCAGCGCCACGAGCCGCGCGATCAGGTCGCCCTTGGGATTCATCCTCCCAGGGTACATGTGCTCTGGGCCTGCGGCACGCGGGGCCGCCGCCTCCCGGTGGTGGGCGGGGTATGCTGACCTCCCGGAACAACCCGCGTTGCCCTGCCCTGCCCGCTCCCGGCGGCAAAGGTCCCATGCCGCGCGTGTCCCCGGAGGCTCCATGACCCAGACCGCTCCTGCCCCCCTTCCGCCCGCCCGCCGCCTTGTCCTGGGGCTGCAACACTCGGTCGCCATGTTCGGGGCGACGGTGCTCGTGCCCATCCTGGTCGGGCTGTCGCCCTCGGTGGCGCTCTTCGGGGCGGGGGTGGCGACGCTGCTCTTTCACCTGCTCACGCGCGGGCAGGTGCCCATCTTCCTGGGGTCGAGCTTTGCCTTCATCGCGCCCACCGCGCTGGTCGTCAAGGAGTTCGGCCCCGCCGCCGCCGGGGGAGGGCTGATCGCGGCCGGGGCGATGTACCTGCTGTTCTCCGGGCTGGTGCGGGTACTGGGGGCAGGGCGGCTGCTTCAGGTCTTTCCGCCCGTGGTGACCGGCCCCGTCATCATCGTGATCGGGCTGGGACTGTCCAGCGTGGCGGTGGATCAGGCCAAGACGAACTGGTGGCTGGCCCTCGTCACGCTGGGGACGTCGGTCGTGGCGAGCCTGTGGGGCCGGGGCCTTTTCCGGATGATTCCCATTCTGGTGGGCGTGGTGACGGGCTACCTCGTCTCGCTCGCCACCGGACAGGTGAGCCGGGAAGCGCTGGACGCGGTCGCGGCGGCCCCGCTGCTGGGCCTGCCGGACTTCCATGCCCCGGCCTTCGACTGGCGGGCGGTGGCGATCATCGCGCCCGTGGCGGTCGTGACCTTTATCGAGCATGTGGGTGACGTGATTGTGAACGGGCGGGTCGTGGGGAAGAACTTTCTGGAGAAGCCCGGCCTGAGCCGCACCCTCTTCGCGGACGGCGTCGCCAACATGAGTTCGGCAGCGTTGGGTGGCCCCGCCGCGACCACCTACGCCGAGAACACGGGCGTGCTGGCCCTGACCCGCGTGTACGACCCGCGCGTGATCCAGATCGGCGCGGTCTTCGCGGTCCTCTTCGGCTGCTCGCCCAAGCTGGCCGCTGTCCTTCGGAGTCTGCCCCAGGGCGTCCTGGGCGGTGTGTCCATCCTGCTGTTCGGCATGATCGCCTCGGTGGGCATCCGTACGCTGGCGGAAGCCAAGATCGACTTCGCGCACTCGCGCAACCTGATTATCGTCTCCTTGATTCTGGTGCTGGGGCTGGGCGGAGCGGCCTTTCCGGTCCATGTGGGGGGCACCAGCCTCACCCTGTCGGGGATGGCGCTCGCGGCCCTGGTGGGCATCGTGGCCAACCTGATCCTGCCCGCGCAGAGGTCGGAGGTGGACGGCGGTGAGACCGGGGAGGGAGAGCGGGTGCTGCACTAGCTGGGGCCAGAGTTCTACGCCGCCCGGCCTATGGCCTGCCCGCCGCCGCTGGACTACGGTAGGGCATGCTGCAAGCAGCGTTGGAATGGGCCGCCGGGGTCCTGGCCCCCAAAGGGCTCCACGTCAGCGGGCATGACGTGTGGGTGGCGCGTCCTGACCGCAGTGTCGCCTTGCTGCACACCGCACAGGGTCGGCGCTACGTTCTCAAGGCCGACGCCCAGGCAGGCGGGCTCACGCTGGAGGCAGAGCACGCCCGCCTGCTGCATGGCCTGGGGTTTCCGGTCGCTCTGCCGGGGGCGCACCGGGCGGGACCGCCGAGCTTGCTGCTAAGGGCCTTTCAGGAGGGACGGGGCCTGGACGCGTCCGCGACCCCGGAGCAGCGGCAGGCTGTGGGACGGCTGCTCAGAGCCCTCCACGACACGGGCGGGGGACGTTCCCCTCCGGGAGAGCAGTCCTGGGCGGCCTGGATGCTGGGGTGGTTGCAAGGCGTCTGGCACTTCTGGCAGGCCCAGCTCCCGGCGGCCCGTCACCGTGAAGCCCAGCTCGCGGAGTGGTTCCACAGGCTTGAACCCCTGCTGGCAGAGCGTGGGGGGCACCTGATCCTGATGGATGGGCGCCCAGAACATTTCCTGATCGCTGGCGACCGCCTGGAACTGATAGACGTGGCCGAGGTCCGCGCGGGAGACGCCTGGATGGATCTGGCCGTGATCTGGCTGTGGGAACGGGAGGTCTACCCGCAGGTGCTGGCAGGCTACTCTCCCGGTGTGCCCGAGCGGGCTGTGGGAGAAAGGCTGCTGCCGTTCTACGCCTTCTTGCGGGCTCTCTCTGCGGCCGAGTGGTGTACGGACCACGGGCCAGCCCATCTGGTGGCAGGTTTCCTGCGGGAAGCGGAGCACCTGCTGGACAGTCAGGGGAACGTGTAGGGGACGGGTCCATCTGCCGCCGGATGGCGGAGTGTCCTCATCCGCCTGACTTGGCGCCCGCTAAGGTGACCTCAGGCATGACCTCCGCGCCCAGTCCCCGCTACGTACCCCTCAAAGACGGGACGCGGCCCCTGGTCGTGGAGCGGCTGGAGCACTGGCAGTCTGCACCGGGACAGGTCTTTCGCCCGCACCGCCACGACTTTCAGGAACTGCTGTGGGTTCACGCGGGCCGGGCGCGGCACACCATCGACGGTCGGCCCGCCGAGCTGCGGCCCCCCAGCGTCACCCTGATCGCGCGGGGGCAGGTGCACGCCTTCGTGGACGGCGAGGGACTGGGGATGTACGTGGTGTCGTTCTCTGAGGAACTGCTCGCGGGACTGCCCGGCGCGGCAGGAGACCAGCTCCTCTTCAACTACGCCCCCGGTGACCAGACCCTCCCGGTATCGCCGGAGGTGCAGGCGCAGGCCCTGACGCTGCTGGGGCTGCTGCACGCCGAGTACGAGCGGGCGCGGGCGGGGGAGAGCGACCTCGCGCTGGCGCGGGTGCTGGTGCAGGGCCTGCTCGTGCTGGTGCGCCGGGCGGTGCAGGCGACGGGCGTGCTGGAACGGGAGGCGGCGGGGGCCGAGCTGCCCCGCTTCCTGGCCCTGCTGGAAGGGCGCTTCACCGAGTGGCACGAGGTGGGCCAGTATGCCCAGGCGTTGAACCTCTCGCCGCGCACCCTCTCGCGGGTGACGCACTCGGCGCTGGGCAAGCCCGCCAAGGAAGTCATTCAGGACCGCCGGGTGCTGGAAGCGCGGCGGCTCCTGGGTTTCACCACGCTGAGCGTCAAGGAGATCGCTGCGCGGCTGGGCTACGCCGACCCCTTCCACTTCAGCCGGGCGTTCAAGGGAGCGACCGGCCTCTCGCCGCAGGCCTACCGGGAGGACGGCCACCCGGACGGCGGCAGGGGTCCTTGAGCCGGACTTCATGTGCCCCCCGTTCGCGTAAACCCGCCGGGCGCCACCCCCCTGGGCGGGCTAGGCTGGACCATGCGCCGCCTGATCCTGTCTGCCCTGCTGGCCCTCGCGCCGGGTACGCTGGCCGCCGCCCAGCTCGCCCCGCCCCCGACCGTGCAGAGCATTCCTGCCACGCCGCTGCGGTCGGCGGCTCCGGCTGCCGCGACGGCCACCACTCCGGCCGTCGCCGTCCCCTTCCAGAACGGGCAGACGTGGCTGCTGGAGGGCCGCACCGACCGGGGCCGGGCCTTCCGGTCCGAACTCGTGCTGGGGCCGCTCCGGGTCGAGGAGCAGCGGCTCTTTCAAGAAGGGCTGCGGCAGGCGGGCGGCCTGGGACAGGGGGCGATCAACGCCGTTTTCGCCGGAACACCCCAGGGCGCGGGCGAGGCCCAGATCCTGATGGTGGCGAGGGCCGCCGACGAGTCCCTGGTGACGGTGATTCCCAATCCCTCGGTAGACGACCTGCTCGCGGACCCCGAGGCGGAGATGGAGGAGCTGACCTTCTGCTTCCTGCTGGCCGATCCAGGCGGGCGCAGCTTCAGCGGCCTCTCGCTGCGGATGCGCGAGGAAGGCGAGACCTACACGGTGACGGGCACGGTGGGCGGGACCGCCGGAACCGCTCAGCCCAACGGGCGTGAAGCGATGCTGACCGCCCTGCGCGGCATTTACGCGCCGCTGTTCGGCGTGGGCGAGTGCAAGCTGACCCGCCGCTGAGGTTCCAGAGGAGAGGGCCGCCCCGACACAGGGAGGCGGCCCTTGCCCCGCTGCGAGAAGCCTACCGCCGCCCCTTGCGCCGCACCTTCTGCCCCGGCACCGTCGCCTGCTTGAACTCCTTGCCCTGCAATTTGGCCTCGATGGCGCGAATCTGGTCGCGCAGCGAGGCGGCCCGCTCGAAGTCGAGGTCTTCCGACGCCTGCCACATGTCGAGTTCGAGGTCGGTGAGCTGGGCGGCCAGCGCGTCGCGGTCGTCGCCCACATTCTCGGAGCTGACCTCGTCTGGCTGTTCCTCGCCCCGAATCACGTCGCGCACGCCCTTGCGAACGGTGGTCGGCGTGATGCCGTGTTCCTCGTTGTAGGCGACCTGCTTCTCGCGGCGGCGACGGGTTTCCTCCATCGCGTATTCCATCGCCGGGGTCACCGTATCGCCGTAGAGAATCACCTCGCCGTTCACGTTGCGGGCCGCGCGGCCGATGGTCTGAATCAGCGCCCGCTCGCTGCGGAGGAAGCCCGGCTTGTCCGCGTCCAGAATCGCCACCAGCGAGACTTCCGGCAGGTCGAGGCCCTCGCGCAGCAGGTTGATGCCCACCAGCACGTCGTAGTGCCCCAGTCGCAGGTCGCGGATGATGACCTGCCGCTCCACGCTGTCGATGTCCGAGTGCATGTACCTCGCCTTGACGCCCTTTTCCAGCAGGTACTCGGTGAGGTCTTCGGACATGCGCTTGGTCAGGGTGGTGACCAGCGTGCGCTCGCCCTTCGCCGCCCGTTCGCGCACCCGGCCCAGCAGGTCCTCGATCTGGCCCTGAATTGGGCGTACGCTGACGGGCGGGTCCACCAGCCCGGTCGGGCGGATGATCTGGTCAGCCACCGAGTCGCTGACCTGCCGCTCGAAGGGGCCGGGGGTGGCCGAGACGAACACGGTCTGCCCAGTCTTGGACAGGAACTCGTCGAAGTTGAGGGGCCGGTTGTCCATTGCGGACGGCAGCCGGAAGCCGTAGTCCACCAGCGTCTGCTTTCGCGCCCGGTCGCCGTTCGCCATCCCGCCGATCTGCGGGACCGTCACGTGTGACTCGTCGATAAACGTCACGAAGTCGTCCGGGAAGTAGTCCAGCATGGTGTAGGGCATGGCCCCCGGCGTTCGCCCGTCGATGTGCCGCGAGTAATTCTCGATGCCCGAGCAGTAGCCCAGCACCTTGAGCATCTCCAGGTCGTAGAGGGTGCGCTCCTTGAGCCGCTGCGCCTCCAGCAGCTTGCCCACCGACTTGAAGTATTCGAGCCGTTGGTCCAGCTCCTCCTGAATCGTCACGATGGCCCGCTCGATATTGCCCGCCGAGGAGACGTAATGCTTGGCGGGGTAGATCACGGTCGCGTCAAGGTCGGCCAGCCGGTCTCCGGTGAGGGGATGAACCACAGAGATGCGCTCGATGTCGTCGCCCCACATCTCGATCCGCAGGGGCTGCTCGTCGTAGGCGGGCCAGACTTCGACCGTCTCGCCCTTGACCCGGAAGCGGCCCGGCATCATCTCAATATCGTTGCGCTCGTACTGCATGTTCACCAGCCGCCCCAGCAGCTCGTCGCGGGGCATGGCGCCGCCCTTTTTCAGCACTGCGTTGAGCGCCGTGTACTCCTTGGGGTCCCCCAGGCCGTAGATGCACGACACCGACGCCACCACGATGGTGTCGCGCCGCGTGAGCAGGCTGCGGGTGGTGGAGTGCCGCAGCCGCTCGATCTCCTGGTTGATGGCGGCGTCCTTCTCGATGAAGAGGTCCTTGCCCGGCACGTACGCCTCAGGCTGGTAGTAGTCGTAGTACGAGATGAAGAACTCGACCGCCGCGTCCGGGAAGAACTCGCGGAACTCGGAGGCGAGCTGCGCGGTCAGGATCTTGTTGGGCGCCATGATGAGGGCGGGGCGGCCCGTCTCCTCGATGACCTTCGCCATGGAGTAGGTCTTGCCGGTGCCCGTCGCCCCCAGCAGGGTCTGGAAGCGCAGGCCGGACTCCAGGCCATCGACCAGCGACCTGATGGCGGTGGGCTGGTCACCGGACGGTGTGAAGTCTGACTTGACCCGTAGCATCCCTCCAGTTTACGCCTCCAGCGTAAGGGGAAGGTAAGTGGGATGGCGGAGCCTCCTTGCTCTGCGCAGCGCGGGAGCCTGGGAGGGGGGAGGCGCGGCTGAGAGGAGTGCCCGACCCCCTGGCAAAGTGGAGGGAGCGGAGTGACAGGTCACTTGAACCGGGTCAAACTATCCCCCATGCCCACGGCCCTCAGCATCCCCACCCCGGCAGGTCATGCGCTCGCTGCCAGCCTGTACATGCCCGCCCAGCCGCCGGTCGGGGCAGTTCTGCTGGCTCCGGCAACGGGGATAGAACGGCGCTTTTACCATGCCTTCGCGGAGTACCTGGCAGGCGAGGGCTACGGCGTGCTGAGCTTTGATGTTCAGGGCATCGGGGAATCGCGGACAGGACACTTGCGCGACTGTCCGGCCTCGCTGGTCAGTTGGGGCGCGAACGATCTGCCTGCCGCCCTGGACGAGCTGACGCGGCAGGTTCCGGGCGCGAGGTACCACCTGATCGGCCACAGCGCGGGCGGGCAACTTGCCGGGCTGATGCCGAACGGGGAGCGGCTCTCCTCGCTGCTGGCGGTGGCGGGGTCGTCGG
This sequence comes from Deinococcus terrestris, assembly GCF_009377345.1. Classification (NCBI taxonomy): domain Bacteria; kingdom Thermotogati; phylum Deinococcota; class Deinococci; order Deinococcales; family Deinococcaceae; genus Deinococcus; species Deinococcus terrestris. The sequence goes on from NZ_WBSL01000003.1 coordinate 281,508, forward strand.
GCCGGATTGCGAACATGCCGCTGTCCTACCGCGCCCAGGCCGAGGCATTCATGCGGGTCATCATTCCCGCCAGCAACCGCGCCGTGGGATACTCGCGCACCGATCTGGTCGGGATGGGCGGTCCCCTGCCGCGCGAGGTCGGAGCGCAGTGGGCACGCTGGTGCCTGGGCCGGGGCTACGTGGAAACCGGCTTCGGGCGCGAGGTGGGCGAACATTTTTACGGCGCCCTGGACATTCCCAGCCTGTGGCTGAACGCTGCCGACGACGACATCGCCGTCACTGCCAACGTGGACGACATGATTCGTGTCTTCACGAAGATGGCCCTCCACGCCGAGAAGCGCACCCTTGTCCCTGCCGAGCATGGCCTGAGCCGCATCGGTCACATGGGCTTTTTCCGGCGCGAGTCGCGGACGCTGTGGCCCATCGCAGCGGAGTGGCTGGAGCGGCACGCGGGCGGGAACTCCTGACGCAAAAACTCCGCCACCTCCGTATCACCCCGCAACACGACCAGCCGCAGCCCTGGCACCGTTCGCAGTTGGGCCAGTTGCCATTCGGCCTGAGGAGGAAAGCCTCAGATGTCCAGCAGTAGCGCCTGCGAGGGCCACTTCGGGGGATGCTCGCCGTGCGGGTACGTGCCCAGCCGCTCGCGCCAGAAGGCCCGCCAGAGGCACCGCAGGCGCGGCAGCTTCAGGAAGATGACCGTATCGGCCCGGTACGCCCGCCGGAGGAGCGTGCTCGAAAAGTTCCCGTCCAGAATCCAGCGATCGCCCACGAGCGCGTCTGAGAGGCGCGACAGCCACCGCTCCCGCTCGACCGGCTTCCACCCCCTCTCCCAGTACAGGTCGTCGAGATGCACGAGGGGGAGGCCCGTGCGCTCTGCCAGCCGCTTGGCGAAGGTGCTCTTGCCCGCGCCGGGGCTGCCGACGATCAGGACGCGCTCCACTCCGGTTTCCTCGCCACGATGACCAGTTCGCCGCACCCCTCGCCCACGCGCTCCCCATGCCAGCTGCCGTAAACGCGCTCCACCTCGAATCCAGCGGCCCCGAGACTCCGGTGCAGTTCGGCCTCGGTGCGGAAGCGCAGGGTGCTGCGGTCCACGACCGTCTCCCCCGAGGCCAGAAAATGCGTGTAGCCCACGAAGGTCACGCGGCCATCTGCGACCCGCTCCACCCGCGTCCAGGTGTCCAGTTCCCGACCATCCGGCAGGATCAGGCGGTCGCGCTCATCGCCCGAATCCCACACCTCCCAGCCCCGCGCGGTCGGGTCGCGTGAATCGAAGACCAGCCGCCCACCGGGGACCAGGGCGCGGTGAAGCTGGCCCAGCACTCCAGCCCACTCCGCGTCCTCCACGAAAATCTGCGCGACGTGCGAGGTCATCAGCGCGAGGTCGAACGCGGCGCCCGGAGCGTCCTGCGCCGTGCCGTGAATCCAGTTCACGGCCTCCGCCCCCAGTTTCCGCCGCGCCGCGTCCAGGGAGGCGCGGGCGGGGTCGATGCCCGTGACCCGGTGCCCGGCCTGCGCCAGCGCCACCGTCAGGCGGCCCGTGCCGCAGCCCAGATCGAGGATGCGGCTGTCCGGCTGTTCGTTCGCCCGCGCCAGAAAAAAGTCGTCGTCGGCGCCCCAACGGTTCTGGAGGTCATAGAGGGGGACGAGGCGGGGGTCGTTGTATTCAGGATTCCCGGTCATGCCCGGCTCCGCTCGTCCACCACGAAATGCCGCACTTGCCCCGTCGGCACCCGCAGCAGCTCGGGCAGGCACAGCGGATAGACGGTGTGCTCGCCCAGTTCAGACAGCGGCAGCCAGCGCAGTTCCACGTCGGGATTGTCCCGCACCGGGCAGGGGGCGACGGGCAGGGCGGACGGCGAGATGCGGTAGTAAAAGCCCAGCTCGTGCGCGGGGGCGCCCTCCCAGTCGAAGAAGTTCTCGACCACCCCGGCCAGTTGCACCTCGCCCGCACCCAGGCCGGTTTCCTCGTGCCATTCGCGGCGGGCGGCGGCCTCGCTGCTCTCCCCGGCCTGCACCGCGCCGCCTGGAAGGGCCAGGAAGTCGGGATACCGGTGGTCCCAGCAGGTGAGCAGCCGCCCACCGTCCAGGCACAGCAGGGCCACGCGCAGGGCCAACAGGCCCCCACCGGGAAGCGGCAGTCTGAGATCGGTCACCGCGCCAGTGTGGGGCGGGGCCGGGCGCGGGAGCATCGGCCAGATGGCGGGGGAGGGGTCAGGCCTTCAATTCTTCCAGGGCGACCAACTGCAAGTCGAGAACGTCAGCTCCTCCCTCCCAACTCCTCCCCCAGGGCGTCCAGCTCGAGAGCGAATATCGCCGCCCGCTGCATCTCCTTGAGCCGGAAGGGAGCCAGTGAGGAAATGAAGTCGCCCAGGTCGTCTTTCGGGATGGTCTGGAGATTGTCCAGGCTGATCGCGCAGCGTTCCGGCACGCCGTCAAAGGTGTCTAGCACCACCTGTGAGGCGATGCCGCGCACCCGTGTGGTCAGGGGCGCGACCGTGACATTGCTCAGGTGGGGAATGAGTGCGTCACGGGTCAGGATGACGACGGGACGCCGCTTGTCCACGTCGCACCAGCAGATGTCGCCGCGCCTCCAGGCACGGGGCATCAGTCCCCCCAGGCCCGCCGCGCGGGGCGCCATACGTCGTCGTCCGGCTGTTCCAGGTGGCTCTGCCGGTGTTCTTCTTCCAACGCGCTGTTCCGGCGACGCTTCAGTTCTGCTTGCAGGGCCGCGCGGATAAAGGCGCTGCGGGTTTCCTGTCCTGCCGCTACAGCCTCGTCCACCGCCGCCAGCAGAGCGTCGTCGATGGTCATCTGCACGGTCTTCATGTGGATAACGTACCACATGAACATGTGGATAAATTCCTTGATGACGATTGAGGTTGTGTGGCCCACGAGGATTTCGGGAGGCCAGGCGCGGGAACCTTGGTCGGGGGTGGGCAGGAGCGGCGAGACCCAGCCCGAGGGGAAGGGAAAACGGCATGGCGCCAGAATCCGTATCAAGCCTCCAGTTCCCCCAGGGCGACCAGTCGCACGTCGGGAGCCAGGGCCAGGAGGGCTTGCTCCAGCGGCCCCTTGTGCGCCGCCCCGACCAGCGCCAGCACGCGCCCGCCGGGGTGCTGGGCGGTGGCAATCCGCAGCTAGGCCGCCATGAACAGGTTGCGGGCGTCCCAGTCGGCCACCTTGCTGCGGTGCTCGCCGCCGGGCAGAGGGTGACGCAGGTAACTCCCCACCTCCAGGTCCAAGCTCTGCTCGACGACCGCCGGGCTGTTGACGTAGCGCAGGTAGTGCCAGTAGTCGTCCGCCTCCCGCGCGGCCTGTCCCTGCTGGGGAATCTCCAGCATCATGGGATGGTTCTGGATGCTGGCGCGGGAGGGTTCGCTCTCCCAGAGCCGCTCGATGGCCGGGAGCTGCGGCTCGATGCGGGTATCCGTGAAATCGTCGAACGGGTAAAGGCGGCGGTGCCCCAGCGCCCGCGCCAGTGGCACGGCGATGCGGTGAACCTCGCCGGGGTGGGCCGCGTACTCGCGCAGCAGGCCGCCGAGCGGTTCCGGCAACGCGAGGTCGGGTGTCCAGGCCAGCAGCGCGTTGAACGGCTCCAGCGCCAGCACCCACGCGAGCACCCGCGCGGTGGGCGGGGTCTGGGGGTCCAGGGCCAGGGCCTCGGCGTCCCGGCGGGACCAGCCCCGCAGCGGGCGGGCGGCGGCTTCCAGGCGCAGGGCTGGGCCGAAACTGCTCCACTGCAACTTCAGGTACTCGCCGCCCTCGGTGCGGTAGCTCTGCACGCTCTCGCCGGGCAGGTTCTCGACACAGACCGCATCCGGCTTCCACCCTTCCAGCCGCTCCAGTGTGCGCCGCAGCGCCGAGTCGGGCGTCAACGTAGTCAGGTGGGCGCTACCCAGGATCAGGACTTCGGTGGGCAAGTCGGTGGGGGAGAGGAGCATGGGTCAGGTTACGGGTTGGCCTGCCCGCTGCCGAGCACTTCTGCGGCCACCTCCAGAAAGCTCCCCACCACTGGACTGACCTCCCCGCCGCCGCGCCACACGGCCACGATCTCGATCAGGGGTGCGTCCCGCACCGGGCGGTAGACCACGCCGGGCAGGGCCAGCGACTCGAAAAAGCGGATGGGCAAAAAGACGCCGATTCCCGCCGCGACCAGCGAGAGCAGGGTGGGCACCTCGATCGCTTCCTGCACCACCCCCGGCGTGTAGCCCGCACCCGAGGTCCAGCGCATGACCTGATCGAAGTAGGTCGCCCGCAGGTGCCGGGGGAAAAACACGAAGGGCTCGCCCGCGAGGTCCCCGATCTCCAACTCGGCCCGCGTCGCCAGCGGGTGCCCGGCGGGCAGCGCGGCCACCAGCGGCTGCCGCCACAGCGGACGCGAGCTGAGCGAGGGATCGCGCACGGGCAGCAGCATCAGCCCCAGGTCCACCGTGCCGCCGCGCAGCCCCGCCTCCTGCTCCTGGGCGGTGAGTTCGCGCAGGTCCACACTGACCTCCGGAAAGCGCTCGCGGAAGACCCGCACGATCTCCGGGAGGCCCCCGAACGCCAGCCCACTCACGAAGCCCAGCGTCAGCCGCCCGACCTCGCCCCGCGCCGCCCGCCGCGCCCCCTCGACCGTCTGCGCCGCGAGCGCGAGGGTCTGACGGGCGCCCACCAGAAACTCCTCCCCGGCGGGCGTGAGCTGTACCCGGCGGGTGGTCCGGCGCACCAGCGGCACGCCTACCTCGTCCTCCAGATTCTTGATGGAGTTCGACAGCGCCTGCTGCACCACAAAGACCCGCTCGGCGGCGCGGCCGAAGTGCCCCTCTTCCGCGAGGGCGACGAAGTGGCGGAGGTGCCGGAGTTCCATCACCGCCCAGCCTGCCACACCGACCACTGCGGGTGGTCAGTCCCTTCACTTTGCCCTGTTGGAAGCGGGCAATCGGGGGGCCTAGACTGACCGCATGACAACATCGCCGCCGAACCGTCCCCCGCGTGCGGGATTGCCGCCGCAGGAGCGCGAGAAGCTCAACGAGGTCGAGAAGCAGGAGTGGCTCGACTCGCTCGCCTACGTCTTCGCCGACGCGGGCGACGACCGGGCCGCGCAACTGCTCGAAGACCTCGACCACTACGCCTATTTCCACGGGGCGCCGATTCAGTTCAAGCAGAACACGCCGTACATCAACACCATCGACGCGGACGCGCAGCCCGATTACCCCGGCGACGCCGAGCTGGAGCGCAAGATTCGCAACGCGATCCGCTGGAACGCCGTGGCGATGGTCGTCAAGGCGAACAAGAAGAGTGACGGCATCGGCGGGCACCTCTCGACCTACGCGTCCTCGGCCGAGCTGCTGGAGGTGGGCTTCAACCACTTCTTCCGGGGGCACGGGGCCGGGCCGGACCGCGACCTGATCTTCTTCCAGGGGCACGCCAGCCCCGGCGTGTACGCCCGCTCCTTTCTGGAAGGCCGTTTCGACGAGGCGCGGCTGAACAACTTCCGGCGTGAGCTCAGCCCGAACGGCCCCGGCCTGTCCTCCTACCCGCACCCCTGGTTGATGCCCGACTACTGGGAGTTCCCGACTGTCAGCATGGGCCTCGGCCCCATCCAAGCGATCTATCAGGCCCGCTTCATCAAGTACCTGGAAAACCGGGGCCTGAAGCCGAAGGGGAACGCGAAGGTCTGGGCCTTCCTGGGCGACGGCGAGATGGACGAGCCGCAGTCGGTAGGGGCGCTCAGATTCGCCGCCTACGAGAACCTCGACAACATCGTCTTCGTCCTGAACGCCAACCTCCAGCGCCTCGACGGGCCGGTGCGGGCCAACTCCAAGGTGATTCAGGAGTTCGAGGCCCTGTTCCGGGGGGCAGGTTGGAACGTCATCAAGGTGGTCTGGGACTCCAAGTGGGACGAGCTGCTGGCGAAGGACTACAACGGCACCATCGTCAAGCGGTTCGAGGAACTGGTGGACGGCGAGTCGCAGCGCTACGCGGCCTTCGGCGGCAAGGAGCTGCGCGAGAAGTTCTTCAACACGCCCGAGCTTCAGGCACTGATCGAGGGCTGGTCCGACGCCGATCTCGAACTGCTCAACCGGGGCGGGCACGACATCCACAAGATTTACGCGGCCTACGACCGTGCCGTGAAGCATGAGGGCAGCCCGACCGTCATCATCGCCCGCACGGTGAAGGGCTACGGCCTGGGCGAGACGGCGCAGGCCCGCAACGTCGCCCACCAGGTCAAGAAGCTGGAATTCGACGCGCTCAAGACCCTGCGGACCCTGCTGGAACTGCCCCTCACCGACGAGCAGGTCGAACATCTGGACTTCTACCACCCCGGCGCGGACAGCCCCGAAATCAAGTACATGCTGGAGCGGCGGGAGGCGCTGGGCGGCTTTGTCCCTGAGCGGATCGTGGACTACCCCCACCCCACCGTCCCGACCGGCGAGTTCTACGAGGAATTCGCGGCCGGGAGCAAAGGCCGCGCGGTCAGCACCACGATGGCCGCCGTGCAGATCCTGAGCAAGCTGCTGCGCGACAAGGAGATCGGCAAGCTCGTCGTGCCCATCGTCCCCGACGAGGCCCGCACCTTCGGGATGGACGCGCTGGTGCCCCGCATCGGCATCTACTCGCCGCGTGGGCAGACCTACCAGCCCGTCGACTTCGGCTCGCTGATGGCCTACAAGGAGAGCACCGACGGCCAGATGCTCGAAGAAGGCATCACCGAGGACGGCGCGATGGCCTCGTGGATCGCGGCGGCGACAAGCTACGCCAACCACGGCGTGCCCACCATCCCCTTCTACGTCTTCTATTCCATGTTCGGGATGCAGCGCATCGGGGACCTGGTGTGGGCGGCCGCCGACCAGCGGGCACGCGGCTTCCTGTTCGGGGCGACGGCCGGGCGTACCACCCTGGCGGGCGAGGGCCTCCAGCACCAGGACGGCAACTCGCTGCTCCAGGCGTACGTCGTGCCCAACCTCAAGGTGTACGACCCCGCCTTCGCCTACGAGCTCGCCGTGATCGTGGAGGCGGGCATTCAGCGGATGTATGTGGACGGACTCGACGAGTTCTATTACGTCACCATCGACAACGAGAACGAGGTCCAGCCCCCCATGCCGGAAGACGGCCGCCCGCACGAGGAGATTCGAGACGGCATCCTGCGCGGGCTGTACCGCTTCCAGAAGAGCGGAAACACCAAGGCCAAGCTCCGCGCCCAGCTTCTCGCCAGCGGCCCGGCGATGGGCGCGGCGCTGGAAGCCGTCACGCTGCTGGAGGGCTACGGGGTCGCCGCCGATGTGTGGAGCGTCACCAGCTACAAGGAACTGCACCAGGACGCTCTGCTGACCCAGCGGCGCAACATGCTGCACCCGCAGGAGGAGCCGCGCCCCAGCTACGTCGCCTCGCAACTGAGCAAGGAGAACGCGCCCGGCGTGATCGTCTCGGTGAGCGACTACGTGAAGCTGGGCGCTGACGGCCTGAACGGGCACCTCGACCGCAAGGTCTGGACGCTGGGCACCGACGGCTTCGGGCGCAGTGAGGCCCGCGAGGAACTGCGCGACTTCTTCGAGGTGGATGCCAAGCATGTCGTGCTGGCGACCCTCTACGCCCTGCACCGCGACGGCAAGGTCAAGGGCGACGTGGTGGCGAGGGCCATCGCGGACCTCGGTATCGACCCCGAGCGGGAAGCCCCCGTCCTGCGTTAAGCCGTCAGCCATCAGCCTTCCGCGATCAGCTGCCTATGCTGATGGCTGATCGCTGAGAGCTGATGGCCCTCTCAAGCAAGGAGCGTCCAACATGGCGACAGAACTCAAATTGCCCGACGTGGGCGACAACATCGAACAGGGCACCGTGGTGACAGTCCTCGTGAAGCCGGGCGACACGGTCGAGGAAGGCCAGCCCATCATCGAGATCGAGACGGACAAGGCGGTCGTGGAGGTTCCGGCCAGCGCGGGCGGCACCGTCGAGGCCGTCAACGTGAACGTGGGGGACACCGTGCAGGTGGGCGGCGTGATTCTGACGCTGGGGGGCGGCACTTCGGCCCCGGCGAGCGATGGGGGAGGCGGCGACGCGCAGGGTGGGCAGACCCCCGCGCCCGGCACCCCCTCCGCTGAGCCGGACGCGCCGACGGTGGCAAGCGACCCCGACACCGCCAACCGGGTCGCGCAGGCGCAGATGGAGGCGCAGAAGGAGCAGGCGGGGACGGGCGGAGGCGCTTCAGTCGCCAGTTCCCAGTCGCCAGTCGCCACCGGTGGGGCGTCGGCGGGCGCTCAGGTCACCCTCCCCGACGTGGGCGACAACATCGAGCAGGGGACAGTGGTGACGGTGCTCGTCAAGCCGGGCGACCAGGTCAGCGAGGGCCAGCCCGTCATCGAGATCGAGACGGACAAGGCCGTGGTCGAGGTTCCGTCGAATGCGTCCGGCACCGTCGAGAGCGTGGGCGTGAACGTGGGTGACACCGTGAAGGTGGGCGGCGTGATTCTGACGCTGGGCGGCGGTCAGGCTTCGGCAGCCACAGCATCGGCCTCCGCTCCCGCTGCTGAACCCGACGTGTCGGCCACGGCTCCGCAGCCGGGCACCGCCAGCCGGGTCGCCCAGGCCCAGCAGGAGGCGCAGAAGGAGCAGGCCGGAAGCACGGGGAGCACACCGCCCACGGGCGAGCGCACGCCCACCCAGTCGGCCGCCACCCAGGCGCCCGGTGCCCAGCGGCCCTACGACACCCAGACCTACGACGGCCGCCAGATCATTCCCGCCGCGCCCAGCGTGCGCCGGATGGCCCGCGAGATCGGGGTGGACATCCACGACGTTCACGGTACGGGCATCGCCGGGCGCATCAGCGAGGAAGACGTGCGGCAGGCAGCCGGGGGCGGTCAGCGGCCAGCCGCCAGCACCCAGCCTGGGGCGGCCCCGGCCCCGGCCCCGGCTCCTGCGACTGCGGCGCCCGCGCCCGCCCAGGCCGCGCCCCTCCCCAACTTCGAGAAGTGGGGCAGCGTGCGCCGCGAGGACATGAGCGGCATCCGCAAGGCGACGATCCGCTCCATGACAACCTCGTGGACGACCATCCCGATGGTCACACACTTCGACAAGGCGGACGTGACCCGCATGGAGGAGACGCGCCGCCAGTTCGGGGCGCGGGTCGAGAAGGCGGGCGGCAAGCTCACCATGACCCACATCCTGATGAAGGTCGTGGCAAACGCCCTGCGGAAGTTCCCCAAGTTCGGCGCCTCGCTCGACCTGGCCGCGCAGCAGGTCATCTACAAGGAGTACGTCAACCTCGGTGTGGCGGTGGACACGCCCCAGGGCCTGCTCGTGCCCGTCCTCAAGGACGCTGACCGCAAGAGCATCACCGAGATCGTGCTGGAGCTGAGCGAACTGGCCGAACGCGCCCGCGAGCGTAAGCTCAAGCCCGACGAGATGCAGGGGGCGACCTTCACCATCTCCAATCTCGGCGGGATTGGGGGCACCGGCTTCACGCCTATCGTGAACAGCCCGGAAGTTGCCATTCTGGGCGTGTCGCGCGGAGGCATGGAGCCGGTCTGGGACAAGGAGACGGGGAGCTTTGAGCCCCGCAACATGCTGCCCCTCAGCCTAACCTACGACCACCGATTGATTGACGGCGCGGACGCGGCCCGCTTCCTGCGCTTCGTGTGCGAGACGCTGGAAGACCCGTTCCTGATCAGCCTGTAACCGTCGGCACGAGAAGCCCCCGCCGAGCCTCGGCGGGGGCTTCCCATTACAGGATTGTCAGCGGCCTTCGACGTCCTCGCGCAGTTCAGCCGGAGCGCCGGACGGCAGGTCACCGGGCTGTTCCCCGATGTGCGGCACCGTCTGCTGGCTGGGGGGGACATAGCCGGGGTTGGGGTCAATGGCCCCGCCCAGGCGGTCGTAGTTGCTCACCACGCTGGCGCTGACGCCCGCGTCGACTCCCGCCGGAATCAGGCGGTCCACGACCGTGCCGTCGATCCCGATGCCCGCGACCGTCTCGGCCCCGGCGTAATCGGGGGCCTGGGGGGCATGCTCCATCGCCTCCGGGTCGCGGGTGGCGAGGTGGTCGAACTGGTGCGTCACGGCGGCGGGATCGACCGGCGGGAGGGACACGTCCTTGCCCTCGTCGGCGCTGGCCACCCGGTCCTCGGTGGGCGTGGTGGTGTACACGCCCTGGTGCGTGTCTTTGGGGTCGTGGGTCTGAAAGCCCGTGCGGGAATCCGGCTGGCCCGTCAGCTCGTTCACGGGCATCGGGGTCTGGCGTTGGAGGTCCTCGTCGGGGCGGCCATCTCGGGGATCAGTCATAAACCCAGTGTCCGCCCGTGCACCCGGTGTCTGCCATTCCGGCTTCCTTGAGGCTCGTGCGCGGCGGGCCTCATGGGGTGATACGGATTCTGGCCCAGCAGTTCCTCGAACTGTTCAACCCGAGCGGACTTGCGGGGCTGCGAAGCAGAGCGAGCAGGACCCAAACGGTCGCCGGAAAAGGAGTTCCCCTGTCAGCGCTTTCCCGATTCGGGAACGGATGGGAAGGCAGCCGTAGGGGTCAGGACTGAGCTGGGGGGACCGCCATCCCTCCTCGCCTCAGCCGAGCAGCGCCCCCGCCAATCGGTCCGCTAGCGCCGCGTGCCCCTCCTCGCGGGCAAGGTCCGCCGCGTCCCGTCCGTCCGCCGTGTGGGCCGCCGGATCGGCCCCCGCCGCGAGCAGAAGTTCGGCCAGCTCGGCGTTGCCATTCTGCGCCGCCGCCATCAGCGGCGTGAAGGCGTCCTGCTGCGGGGCGTTGACGTCCGCTCGCGCCGCGATCAGTCGCCGGGCCAGGCCCGTGTGATTTCCAGCGGCGGCCGAGTGCAGGGGCCGCACCCGCATCGGGTTCTCGCTGGGCCGGTTCGGGTCCGCCCCGCGCTCCAGCAGTTCGGCGGCTGTCTCCTCGTGGCCGAAGAAGGCGGCCAGCCCCAGCGGGGAGAACCCGTCGGGGCTGAGGCCATTCACCCCCTCCGGGTCGGCGTCCAGATGGGCCTTGAGCGTGCCCACTTCCCCGGTGGCCGCCGCCTCGTACACGCTCAGCGGCGCTCCGGCCTCCACCAGCAGGCGCACGATCCGGGGACGAACGTAATACGCGGCGAAGAGGACGGGAGAGAGGCCGCTGGGGCTGCGGGCGGTCAGCAGTTCCGGTTCGGCCGCGATCAGGAGGCGCACCCCCTCCTCGTTGTTCGCGTGAATCGCCTGGAAAAGGGCCGTCTGGGCGTCGAGGGTCATGCGCCCCAGGGTAGCGGGGGCCAGAGCCTCCGCCCTGGCCCCCGCTCCGGCTGCGTGGTCAGCCCCGTGCCCGCACCACCATTGCGATGCCCATGCCGCCGCCGATACACAGGCTGGCGACCCCAGTCTCCTTGCCCGAGCGGCGCAGCGCGTGAATCAGGGTCACGAGCACGCGGGCGCCCGACGCCCCGATGGGATGCCCCAGCGCGATGGCCCCACCCGTCACGTTGACCTGCGCGGGGTCCACCCCGAGGTCGCGCACCACCGCGAGGCTCTGGGCGGCAAAGGCCTCGTTCAATTCGAAGAGGTCCACGTCACTGACGCTCATGCCTGCCCGCTCCAGCGCGACGGGCACGGCCTTCGCCGGACCAATGCCCATGATGCGGGGGTCCACCCCGATGGCCGCGTAACTCGTGATCTCGGCCAGGATGGGCAGGCTGTTCGCCCGCGCGTAGCCCTCGGTCGTCACGGCCAGCATCGCCGCGCCGTCGTTCAGGCCCGAGGCGTTTCCGGCCGTCACGGTGCCGTCCTTCTTGAAGGCGGGGCGCAGCTTGGCGAGCGTCTCGGCGGTGGTGCCGGGGCGCACGTACTCGTCTTTCTCGAAGAGGGTCGGTCCCTTCTTGCCGGGAACCTCGACAGGGATAACCTCGTCCACGAAGGCCCCCGACTCGGTGGCCGCCGCCGCCCGGCGCTGGCTTTCCACCGCAAACGCGTCCTGCTCCTCCCGCGAGAGGTTCCAGTCCTCGGCGATGTTCTCGGCGGTGATGCCCATGTGCACGTCGTGGAACACGTCGGTCAGGCCGTCCGAGAGGATGGAGTCGAGCGCCTGCACATGCCCCAGGCGGTAGCCCTGCCGGGCGCGGGGGAGCAGAAAGGGGGCGCCGCTCATGCTCTCGGTGCCGCCCGCGAGGTAGAGCTGACCGTCGCCCGATTTCAAGCCCTGCACGGCGCTCACGACCGCCTGGAGGCCCGAGCCGCAGACCCGGTTGACCGTCTGCCCCGGCACGTGGTGGGGCAGGCCGGACTTGATGGCGATCTGCCGCGCCACATTCATGCCCTGTCCGGCTTGCAACACGTTGCCGACGATCACGTCCGCGACCTCGTCCGGGTTCACGCCTTCCAGGATCGCCCGCGTCGCCGTCACGCCGAGGTCCACCGCCGAGACGTCCGCGAGGGTGCCCATGAAGCTGCCGATGGGCGTGCGCCGCGCCGCCGTAATGACTAGAGTGTCTGCCTTGCTCATGGGGGCAATCTAACGCGGGGGCGTCACTGCCCGGCCGGGTCGTCCCTGCCCCCCGAACAGCTCCGGCGCCCGAACGGCTCCAGTACGCTGCCTGCATGACCCGGCCTGTCCCGCACACCCGCGCCAACTACCCCCACCACCACCCCACCCCGACCCGCTGGGCCGACAACGACGTGTACGGCCACGTCAACAATGTCACCTATTACGCCTATTTCGACACCGCCGTGAACGCCTACCTCGCTGCGCGGAGGGCTCTGGACGTGCAGGCGGGGGCCGTGATCGGGCTGGTCGTGGAGACGGGCTGCGCCTTTTTCGCCCCGGCCGCTTTTCCGGACCTCCTGAGCGTGGGCGTGCGCGTGGCGCACCTCGGGCGCAGCAGCGTGCGCTATGAGCTGGCGGTCTTCCGGGAGGGAGAGGACGCGGCCTGCGCCCAGGGGCATTTCGTGCATGTGTACGTGGACCGGGGAACGAGGCGGCCGGTGCCGCTGCCGGACTCCCTGCTCACCGCGTTGGACTCCCTGCTCACCGGCAAGTAATGCCCTGGTAATGGGGGTGGGTGACCCTGAGCCCATAGAGGCACGGGGCGTGTTCCCAGGAGTGATTTCACGGAAGCCCTCAGCCTCGTATCCCAGGAGGAGATTCCTATGACTGCCCCGACATCTGCCCCCACCCGCATCGTCACCGAGCCCGGCATCTCGCAGTTTCTGTTCGCCGACACCCGCCTCGCGCCCCTGTGGGCCATCCTGCGCATCTACGTCGGCTGGCAATGGCTGAACGCCGGTTGGCACAAGGTCACCGATCCCGCCTGGGTCGGTCCGCAGGCTGGAACCGCCGTGACCGGCTTCCTGCAAGGTGCCCTGGCCAAGACCACGGGCGAGCGGCCCTCGGTGTCGGGCTGGTACGGCTCGTTCATCGAGAACTTTGCCCTGCCCAACGCGACCCTGTTCTCCTACCTCGTGGCCTTCGGGGAGGTGGCGGTGGGCATCGCCCTGATCCTGGGCCTGCTGACGGGCGTCGCCGCCTTCTTCGGCGGCCTGATGAACGCGAACTTCCTGCTCGCGGGGACCCTCTCGAGTAACCCCATCCTGTTCATCCTGGCCACCTGGCTGGTGCTGGCGTGGCGGGTGGCCGGATGGTGGGGCCTGGACCGCTGGGTGCTGCCGAAGCTCGGCGTGATCAGTGTCCCCAGGCAGAAGGTCCGCGACATTCAAGTTCCTCAGCCCCCACGCACCACTTAAGATCCTGCCAGGAAGCCGCCCACCCGTTGAGAGGTGGGCGGCTTCCTGGTTGCTCAGACTGGTCAGCGGCGCCCAGCCCGCCAGACCGCCCACATCAGCAGCGGTTGGAGGGGCAAGCGTGCCCACAGCGCCCACCCCGGCAGGGGCTGGAAGCGCTGTGGGTGCTGCGCCATATGCACGTTTGCGGGAAAGACGGCGGCCAGCAGCGCGAGCAGGCCCCAGCGGGCCGCAGGCCGGGTCGCCGGGTGCAGCAGTCCCAGCCCGCCCACGACCTCAGCCGCGCCGCTGAGCAGGGTGGCCGTTCGGGCGGGGATGGGCAGCCCCGGCGGCACGATCCGGTCGAAGGGACGCGGAGCGATGAAATGCAGGGCGCCCGCCCCCACGAACAGCGCCGCGAGGGCCAGCACGCCGGGGGTGGGGCGGGAGACTTCGGTGGTCATGGAGAGCCCTCCAGTCTGGCATGGAGAAGGGCCAGACCTGAGAGCCTGACCCTGTGTGTGATCGCGTTCAGCCCTGGTTGCTCGCGGGAACGCTGCGGGCTTCCTCTACGTCCTGCTGCTCCTTGTGGCCGTCGTGCTCGGTGTTGCGGGCACCTCCCGCCTCGCGGTCGTTGACGCCCTTGAAGGAAGGCTTGCCGCCTTTGTCGCGCTCGTGGACTTCCTTGCTGTTGCGCTCGTACTCCCCAGGCTGGCTGGTGTGGCCCTTGTTCTTGTCGTCTTTGTCCGGCATGGGGGCAGCCTGACAGTCCGCCCGGCGTGGCAGCCGCCGAAAACCTCAAGCCGGATTTAGAGATGGCGCGGCGCCGTGGGGGAGGCGGCCTCACTCCGGCGCGACGTAGACGTGCAAGGAGGCGTCCGTCCCCTGCGCGACCTGCCAGGCGTCGGGTACGGTGGCGACCCGGTGCCAGCCCAGCCGGTCGTACAGGGCGACGGCGGCCAGCGACTCCGTGTCCACGTCAAGGGCGGCCAGGAGGCCCAGGCGCCGCGCCTCCTCGCGGGCCGTGGTCAGCAGCGCCGCCCCCAGCCCCACGCCCCTTGCGGCGGGCACCACGAACAGCCGCGCTGCGAAGGCCAGCCCCTGCACCGGGAGGCCCGTCGCTACCGCCGCCGCCTGCGCCGTGGCGTCGGCAGGTGGAGGGCGCAGGAGGACGTGGCCGCTGACCTCGCTGCCCGGCACGGCAGCCACCCACGCGCCCAGGGCTCCGGCAGGCTGGAACCACGCGGCCGGGTCGGCGGGCCAGCGCCGGGGGTAGCCTTCCGCCTCATGAACCGCCCGCAGCGCCCGCTCCAGCGCGGGGAAGTCGGCTGGCGTGCGGGGGCGGATCACAGCCGGGGCAGGGTCACGCCTTGCTGCCCCTGGTATTTGCCGCCCCGGTCGCCATACGTCACTTCTGGCCGCTCGCCTTCAAAAAACAGGAGCTGCACGCAACCCTCGAAGGCGTACATCTTGGCCGGGAGGGGCGTGGTGTTGGAAAACTCCAGCGTGACATGGCCCTCCCAGCCGGGCTCTAAAGGCGTCACATTTGCCACAATGCCCACACGCGCATACGTGCTTTTTCCCAGGGCCACGACCATGACATTCTCCGGGATTTTCATATATTCCACGCTGCGGGCCAGGACAAACGAGTTCGGCGGAATGATGATCTCCGGCGCCGTGATGTCGATAAAGGCCCGCTCGTCGAACGCCTTGGGGTCCACGATGGTGTTGCCGTGCGCGTTGGTAAACACCTTCCACTCGTCGGCGCAGCGCAGGTCGTAGCCGAAGCTGGACAGGCCATAGCTGATCACGTGGCCCTGCTTGGCGGTGCGGACCAGCCGGTCCTCGAAGGGCTCGATCATGCCCGCGTGGGCCAGCTCGCGGATGCGCCAGTCGGGAAGGATGCTCATGCGCCGCATGGTAGCGGGGGGCCGGGCAAGGGGTAGCCTGCGCGGGTGAGGCTGGCCGTTCTCAGCGACGTTCATGGCAATGCTCCCGCGCTGGAGGCGGTGCTGCGCGAGCTGCGGGCCGAGTCGCCCGACCTGGTGGTCAATCTGGGCGATCAGGTGGAGGGCTCGGCAGACCCGGCCCGTGCCGCCGCCCTTCAGTACGAACTGGCGCGGGCCGGGGCACTGGAGGTGCGCGGCAACAATGAGGAGAAGTTCTGGCCGGGTGGGCGCCGCTCGGCACTCTCACGGGCCTACGGCGCTTGGCTGGAAACGCAACTGGACGCGGCGACGCGGGCGCGGCTCGCGGCCCTTCCTCTGACTGCCCGCACGCCGGATGGCTGCGTGTTCGCCTGCCATGGCACCCCGGAGAGCGCCTGGGACAGCCTGCTGTGGGTCTGGCAGTCGGAGGGTGAGGGAAGAGGCTTCTACCGTGCCCGTGACCCCCGCACCCTGCGTGCCGTCGTCGCGCCGCTGAACGCCGAGGTGGTCCTGT
Source organism: Deinococcus terrestris (assembly GCF_009377345.1). Classification (NCBI taxonomy): domain Bacteria; kingdom Thermotogati; phylum Deinococcota; class Deinococci; order Deinococcales; family Deinococcaceae; genus Deinococcus; species Deinococcus terrestris. The sequence continues at coordinate 297,618 of NZ_WBSL01000003.1, forward strand.
GCGGCCATACCCACCGCCCCGGCGCGACGCGGGTGGGCGATACGCTCGTCGTGAACGCAGGCGCCGTCAGCGATCAGGTGGACGGGGACCCCCGCGCCCGCTGGACCCTGCTGGAGCGCTGTTCGGGGCACTGGACGGTGGACTTCCGCGCTGTGGAGTATGACGTGGAGGCGGCGGTGCGTTGGTCGCAGTCGCACAGCCCGTTCGGGGAGGGCGAGGCCGCGCTGCTCCGCTCGGGCACCTTCGATGTGCGGGGCGGGTGATTCCGGTAGGGGGGGCAGACGTATGCTGGTTCCATGCGTGTTCGGCTCAAGGTGACGGGAGTGGTCGTGGGGTTGGCACTGGCCTCGTCCGGGGTGGCCCAGGGGAAGGTGGACGCGTGCCAGGGGGCGGCGGGCTCTCCCTCCTGGGTAGCCCCCGGCGTTTTCCGGGGAACGCTCGGCGGTCAGCCCATCGCCCTGCGGCTGGGTCCGGGTGACGACGCCAAGGGCGCCCGCTACTTCTACGAGCGGTGGGGCGTGGACCTCGGCCTCGTGCCGACCCGTCAGGGCGAGAGGCTGCTCCTGCGCGAGGAGGTCTGGACGCTCGCGGGCACGAAGGTCACGGGCTGCCTGCGTCTTGAGCGGGCCGGTGCAGGACTGCGGGGAAGCTGGACCAGCCCGGACGGGCGGAGGACCCTCCCCGTCGCGCTCGCCCCGCTGGACGTGACGCGCCTGCCCCTTAACCTCCCCGACTCCCCCGGCCTGCGGCGGCTGCGAGGCTCTGATCCCCTCACCTTCCTCAAGCTCAACCGGGCGTGGGTGGAGGAGGCCGGGGGCGCCCGCATCCGGGAGCCGCTGAGCGGCGTACGCTACCCACGCGTGCCGGGAGGAAGCGCCGCCCTGAACGTGGCCTTGCAAGACCGGCAACTCGAACACGCCGCGAACGCCCTGGACTGCCGGGCGGGGCTGGAGGGGGTGGGCGAGGACGCCTATGCACTGGCGGTCCGGGTCACCATCCAGCGGTCCCGACTCGTCAGCCTGTTCGAGAACGCGGGCTACTACTGCGGCGGCGCCCACCCCGACAACTTCGACGTGGGCCTGATCCTCGACCGCGCCACGGGCCGCCCGGTACTCATTCCAGCGATCTGGCCGGGCCTGACGCCCGCGCGACTGTCCGCCCTCTATCTCGCCCGCAGCGGCGCGGACGCCGAGTGCCGGGAGGTGCTGACCGGACGGGACCTGGCCCTCACCGCCCACCTCACCCCGCAGGGTCTGGCACTCACGCCCACGAGCCTGCCGCACGTCGTGACCGCCTGCGCGGAGACGGTCACGCTTCCCCTCGCCTCCCTACGTGCCCAGGCCGACCCACGGGGGCCGTACTTCCGCGACCTCTACCTCCGCTGAAGACAGCAAAACGCGCTCCGGGGGCTTCCCGGAGCGCGTGCCCAGCCCCTGGCCTCAGCCCTGGAGCTTGCGGGTGATCTCGAGCTGGCGCCGGACTTGGTGGCGGATGGAGGCCTTGTCCTCCTCGCTCAGCGGCTGGCCGTTGGCAGTCACGCTCGCGCCGTAGGGGTTGCCGCCCGAGGCGAAGATGGCGGGGTCAGTATAGCCGGGGGGCACGATGATCGCGCCCCAGTGGGCTGCCATGTAGTACAGGGTGTGCAGGGTGGTTTCCTGCCCGCCGTGGGGGTTCTGGGCGCTCGTCATCGCGCTGAAGGTCTTGTTCGCCAGCGCTCCCGTGGCCCACAGGCCGCCCAGGGTGTCGATAAAGACGCGCAGCTGGCTGGGCGTGCCCCCCCAGCGGGTCGGCGCACTGATCAGGATCGCGTCCGCGCTCTGCATGTCGTCGGCGGTTGCCTCGGGAATGTGGGCGGTGCGCTCCTGCTGCGCCTTCCACGCCTCCTGGCCGTCCACCACGCTTTGCGGGGCCGTCTCGCGGGCCTTGACCACGCGCACCTCGGCCCCGGCCTCGCGGGCGGCCTCGGCGGCTACCTCCGCCATCTGGTGGTTGGTGCCGTAGGTCGAGTAGTACAGGATCGTCATTCGAACCGGGTTCGTCATGACCCCAGCTTACTCCACCCGGCCAAATAGTTCAACATTAAGCGATCTGTCATCCCAGGAGGGGTCTGGGGGTCAGACGCGGATGGTCACGCGGGCGGAGTCGTCTTCGAGGTGAACGGTGTCGATAAAGCGCACCACGCGGGTGGCGTAGCCCATGACCAGGGTGTGGGTGCGGGCGCCGCCGCCGAAGCGCCGCACGCCGCTGAGCAGTTCGCCGTAGGTGATGCCGGTCGCGGAGAAGACGATTTGCTGACCAGGCGCGAGTTCGTCGGTTTTGTAGACCCTCTTTTCGTCCACGCCCATCTGTGCGAACCGTTCCCGCATGGCGTCGTCCTCGGGGATAAAGCGGCCCTGGATTTCCGCGCCCAGGCATTTCATCGCTGCCGCCGAGAGCACACCTTCGGGAGCGCCGCCCGAGCCCATCAGCGCATGGACCCCGGTGCCGCGCACGCCCACGGCGAGGCTGGCGACCACGTCCCCGTCTCCGATCAGCTTCACGCGGGCGCCCGCCGCCCGGACCTTGCGGATCAGGTCGGCGTGCCGCTCGCGGTCGAGAATGGTGACCAGCAGGTCCTCCACGTCGCGCTCCAGGCTCTGCGCCAGCACCGCAAGGTTGGCCTCCACCGGCCAGTCCAGGTGCACCCGCCCAGCGGCGGGGGGCGGAACCACCAGCTTGTCCATGTAGCAGTCGGGCGCGTGCATCAGGCCGCCGCGCTCGGACAGGGCGATCACGGCCAGGCCGTTGGGCAGCCCCTTGGCAGTCACGCTGGTGCCCTCCACCGGGTCCACCGCGATATCCACCTCGTACTGCCCGCGCCCCAGCTCCTCGCCGATGTAGAGCATCGGGGCCTCGTCCATCTCGCCTTCCCCGATCACCACCCGGCCCCGGATGTCGAGCGAGTTCAGTAGCTCGCGCATGGCCTCGGTGCCTGCGCCGTCCACCGCGTTCTTGTCGCCCATGCCGACCCAGCGGCTCGCGGCCAGCGCCGCGCCCTCGGTCACCCGCGCGGTTTCCAGCACCAGCGCATGCTCAAAACTGCTTACCCGCCCCGGCCCCGGCGGGGTGCCCGCCTGCCCCTTCTGCTTGCCCGTCATGGCTGGAAGCTAACACGCCCGCACCGAAAACCCGCGTTGGGAGCGGTTCCAGCATGTATGCAGGGGGAGTCAGGTCTCCGGGGCACCGTCCAGACGACCACCCAGGCCACAGCTTCTCCCAGGCGTTCCCGCACACCTAGCCGGTGGTTGCCGTCCCGCACGGACAGGGTGCCGCCCCGCCGCTGCACGGTCAGGGACGCGAGGCGGCCTCCTGCGCGGATATGGGCGGCCAGAGCTGCCACGCGGGCCTCCCAGCGTTGGGCAGCCTCGGGATACTCCTTTCCCGGTTCGGGACCGCAGCATCGTTGCAGATCGGGGAGGGGCACCTGGGTTGGCCCTTCCCACACGCGGGGCACCAGCCTCAGCCCATCCGCCAGCGCCGGATTGCCGCCTCCCGCACCTCCACGAGACCGAAGAAGCCGCTCTCCATCCGCGTTACCGCAGCACGCCCGTCCACACCAGCAGCAGCCACAGCACCACCGGAACCGCCAGTGACAGGACGATCAGCTTGAGCAGCCGCCACCAGTCGTTCAGGAACTCGCGCATGGGCCGAGGGTAGCAGGGGAGGGGAAAGGTCTTTTGCGCCAAGATTCACCCTGTTCCGGCTCAGGCTCCGGCGGGGACGGGGTGCTTACACTGCGGGACATGACTCTTCACGACCTCGCCGGGCAGCCCGCGCCGCCTTCTCTCCTGACCAATATCCCGCGTCTCGTCGCCCACTACTACGTGACGCGGCCCGACCCGCAGAACGCGGCCCAGCGCGTCTCCTTCGGCACCAGCGGACACCGGGGCACCTCCCTGAACGGCTCGTTCAACGAGGCCCATATCCTCGCCGTCTCGCAGGCGGTCGCCGAACACCGGGCGGCGGTAGGCATCACCGGGCCGCTGTACCTGGGCCTGGACACCCATGCCCTCAGCGAGCCCGCGTGGATGACGGCCCTGCAAGTCCTCGTCGCCAATGGGGTGCGCGTGCGTGCCCAGCCGGGTTTTTTCACGCCCACGCCGCTGATCAGCCACGCGATCCTCAACCACAACCGCGCCGGGGGGGACGGGACCGCCGACGGCATCGTCATCACGCCCAGCCACAATCCCCCGCAGGACGGCGGTTTCAAGTACAACCCGCCCTCGGGCGGCCCCGCCGACACCGACGTGACGAAAGGGGTCCAGGCACGGGCCAACGCGCTGCTGGAGGGCGGGCTGCGTGAGGTCAAGCGGGTCGGCCTCGACGATGCGCTAGACACGCTGGAGCCGTTCGACTTCATCGCCCCCTACGTGGCCGAACTCGGGGAGGTCGTGGACCTCGCCGCCATCCGCGAGAGTGGCGTGCGGCTGGGCGTGGACCCGCTGGGCGGCGCCAGCCTGCCCGTGTGGGAGGCGATCCGCGACGCGCACGGGCTGAACCTCACCATCGTCAATGAGACGGTGGACCCCCGCTTCGCCTTCATGCCCGTGGACCGCGACGGCAAGATCCGAATGGACTGCTCCAGCCCGTACGCGATGGCGGGGCTGCTGCGCCTCAAGGACGACTTCGACGTAGCTGTGGGTAACGATCCCGACGCCGACCGCCACGGCATCGTCACCCCGGACGGGCTGATGAATCCCAACCACTACCTTGCCGTGATGATCGACTACCTGTTCCAGAACCGCCCTGGCTGGAGTGCCGATGCGGGCGTGGGCAAGACGCTGGTGTCGAGTGCGCTGATCGACCGGGTGGCGGCGGGCCTGGGGCGGCGGCTGGTCGAGGTGCCCGTAGGCTTCAAGTACTTCGTGGAGGGCCTGCTGACGGGCTCACTCGGCTTTGGGGGAGAGGAGAGCGCGGGCGCCAGCTTCCTGCGGATGAACGGAGGGGCGTGGACCACCGACAAGGACGGCATCATCCCCGGCCTGCTCGCCGCCGAGATCACGGCGAAGACGGGCCAGACGCCCTCACAGCGCTTCGCAGCCCTCACCGAGCGGTATGGCGAGACGGCCTACGACCGCCAAGACGCGCCCGCCAATGCCGCGCAGAAAAAGGTGCTGTCCAACCTCAGCCCCGAACAGGTCACGGCCTCCACCCTCGCGGGCGATCCCATCACAGCCAGGCTGACCCGCGCTCCCGGCAACGGGGAACCCATCGGCGGCCTGAAGGTCACGACCGAGCACGCCTGGTTCGCCGCCCGGCCCAGCGGCACCGAGGACGTGTACAAGATCTATGCCGAAAGCTTCGGGGGCGAGGAGCATCTGCGCCGGGTGATGGAAGAAGCCCGCGAGGTCGTGGCCGCTGCCTTCCGTGCTGGGGGGGCCGAATGAGTCTGACCGAAGGCCACACCATCATCACCCGCGTGGAGATCACCGGCGTCGAGTTCGACTGGTTCGCTGCCGACGCCGCCGGACGTATCGCCCAGTTCATGGCGGCGGGTGATCCCCACGTCCCCGCCGCCGCACTGGCCTCCGAGGAACTCCTCGAAGCCCTGCACGTCTGGATCGACACCCGCCCCGAGCGCGAGGAGGCCAACGCCCTTGCTGGCGGCTTCGACGAGCACCTCACCCCGCCCCAGCGCCGGGGGGCCTATGTCTACGACCACGTTCCCGGCGAACCCGGCGTGTACCGGCTGGTGGCCGCGCCCCGACAGCCGCTGCACGTCTCCGAGCTGCCCGAGCACCTCCAGAGCTACCTCGCGGGCCTGACCCTGCCCGTTGCCCTTGGCACCCTCCGCCTGTGGATTGACGAGGAGGGCGGCGCCGAGGAGCGCCCGGACGAGGGCGCGGCGGAAGGCTGAACGGCTCGGCGAGCAGGGGAATCCGAACTCTCTCCGGTGGAGTGTCTGATCTTCCTCCCCCGTGGGTAACCCTCTGCATCGCTCTCCGCTCCGGCGTCCAGTTCCAGGGCCGCGTCCTTGCGCCCGCGCCGCGCCAGGCGGTATGCTGCTCCGGTTGACAACGGCCCGGTTCAGGGTTGCACCAGGGACGTTGTTCGGCACGCGCGGGTCCTGGGCCGATGCTGACGGCTTTCAGCGGTATTCCGCGTCGATCACCTCGGCTGTTCCGGTCAACCCGTTCCCGCTCCCGCCTCCCAGGTTCGGGGGGTGCGTGGGTGGGACCATCTGCACGACGTGTTTAGAAGCACCGTGCCCAGTAAGGAGTGATTCACCCTGCCTACCACCCAGCAACTGCTCCGCAAGGGGCGTTCCACCCTGCAGAAGAAGAGCAAGGTTCCGGCCCTCAAGGGCAGCCCCTTCCGCCGCGGCGTCTGCACGGTCGTCAAGACCACCACCCCCAAGAAGCCCAACTCGGCGCTGCGCAAGATCGCCCGTGTGCGTCTCAGCAGCCAGTTCGAGGTCACGGCCTACATCCCCGGCGAAGGTCACAACCTTCAGGAGCACTCCGTCGTGCTGATTCGCGGCGGCCGTGTGAAGGACCTCCCCGGTGTGCGCTACCACATCGTGCGCGGCACCCTCGACACCCAGGGCGTCAAGGACCGCAACAAGAGCCGCTCCAAGTACGGCACCAAGAAGCCCAAGGCGGGCGCTGCTGCCGCCGCTGGCAAGAAGAAGTAACCCCCGCGTGACCGACCGTGGGGGAGAAGGTACGGCCCCCGTCCGGTCAGCGCGACAAGGGGCCGTCACCCTCCGGGGGTGAGGCCCATGAACCGAGTCAAGAGTTAAGGAGTCAACATGGCACGTCGCCGCAGAGCAGAAGTGCGCCCCGTTCAGCCCGACCTGGTGTACCAGGACGTGCTGGTGAGCGCGATGATCAACCGCATCATGGAAGACGGCAAGAAGAACCTCGCCAGCCGCATCTTCTACGGCGCCTGCCGCCTGGTGCAGGAGCGCACCGGTCAGGAGCCGCTCAAGGTCTTCAAGCAGGCGTTCGACAACGTCAAGCCCCGCGTCGAAGTCCGCAGCCGCCGCGTGGGCGGTAGCACCTACCAGGTGCCGGTCGAAGTCAGCGCCCGCCGTCAGCAGAGCCTGACCCTGCGCTGGATGCTCGCCGCCGTGGACGGCCGCCCCGAGCGCACCGCCATCGAGCGCCTCGCGGGCGAGATCATGGACGCCGCGCAGGGCCGTGGCGGCGCCATCAAGAAGAAAGACGACGTGGAGCGCATGGCGGAAGCCAACCGCGCCTACGCGCACTACCGCTGGTAATTCCCGGTGAAGGGGCCGCCTTTTGGCCCCTGAACCCGAGCGGAGCGAGAAGGGAAGAGAGTGGGTTTCGCGCAGTGCAGCAGCAGGCGGCGCCTTTCCGACTGCTGCGGAATGGAGCGGAATCCACGAGCCCAACTGGCAACCCCTCACCGGACAGCGGCCCCCCAGTGCCGTCTGTCCCGTTTCGCTGGAACACCCGGCGGCGGACCTTACGGTGACGGCACACGTCACCCCGGACAATAGGGAGTCCTATGACCACCAAAGCGCAGAGCTACCTCACGCATTTCCGCAACATCGGGATTGCCGCGCACATTGACGCGGGCAAGACCACCACCACCGAGCGCATCCTGTTTTTCACCGGGCGCAACCGCAACATCGGCGAGGTGCACGACGGCGCCGCGACGATGGACTGGATGGAGCAGGAGCGCGAGCGCGGCATCACCATCACTGCCGCCGCCACCACCGCCAAGTGGACCCGCTCGGGCACCGATGAGGAATACGTCGTCAACATCATCGACACGCCCGGCCACGTGGACTTCACCATTGAAGTGGAGCGCTCCATGCGCGTGCTCGACGGCGCGGTCGCGGTGTTCGACTCCTCGCAGGGCGTCGAGCCGCAGAGTGAAACCGTGTGGCGTCAGGCCGACCGCTACGGCGTGCCCCGCATCGCCTTTTCCAACAAGATGGACAAGACGGGCGCCTCCTTTGAACTCGTGGTGAACGACATCCGCGAGCGCCTCGGCGCGATTCCCGCCCCCGTGCAGTACCCGATGGGCCAGGAAAGCGATTTCAAGGGCATCATCGACATCATCCGGATGCAGTCGCACACCTTCACCAACGACCTGGGCACCGAGATCACCGTGGGTGACGTGCCCGAGCAGTACATGGACAAGGTGCGCGAGATGCGCCAGCAGCTGATCGAGGCGGCCGCCGAGGTCGACGAAGAGCTGATGATGATGTACCTCGAGGGCGAGGAACCCAGCGTCGAGCAGCTCGTCGCGGCGATCCGCAAGGGGACCATCGAGAAGCGCATCTTCCCGGTGCTGTGCGGTTCGGCCCTGAAGAACAAGGGCGTGCAGCTCCTGCTCGACGCGGTGATCGACTACCTGCCCAGCCCGCTGGACGTGCCCGCCATCCGCGGCACCACCGAGGACGGCAACACGGTCGACTACCCCGCCGACCCCGAGGGCAAGCTCGCCGCGCTGGCGTTCAAGATCATGGCCGACCCCTACGTGGGCCGCCTGACCTTCGTGCGCATCTACTCGGGCACCCTCCAGTCGGGCAGCTACGTGTACAACGCCTCCAAGGAGAAGCGCGAGCGCGTCGGCCGCCTGCTGAAGATGCACGCCAACAGCCGCGAGGAAGTCACCGAACTCAAGGCCGGGGAACTCGGCGCCGTGATCGGCCTCAAGGACGCGGGCACCGGCAACACCCTGATCGGCGACGGCGACGAGCGCGTGCTGCTCGAATCCATTGACGTGCCCGAGCCTGTCATCAAGCTCGCCATCGAGCCCAAGACCAAGGCCGACCAGGAAAAGATGGGCATCGGCCTGCAAAAGCTCGCCGAAGAAGACCCCACCTTCAAGGTGGAGTCGGATCAGGAAAGCGGCCAGACCACCATCGCCGGGATGGGCGAGCTGCACCTCGAGATTCTGGTGGACCGTCTGAAGCGCGAGTACAAGGTCGAGGCCAACGTGGGCGCCCCGCAGGTGGCCTACCGCGAGACCATCACCAAGCAGGTCGAGGTGGACAGCAAGTTCGCCCGCCAGTCCGGTGGTCGCGGTCAGTACGGCCACGTCAAGCTGCGGGTCGAGCCGCTGGAACCCGGCGCGGGCTTCGTCTTCGAGAACGCCGTCGTGGGCGGCACCGTGCCCAAGGAGTACATCGGGCCAGCCCAGAAGGGCATCGAGGAGGCCATGCAGAGCGGCCCCATGCTGGGCTTCCCGGTCGTGGACCTCAAGGTCACCCTGTACGACGGCAGCTACCACGAGGTGGACTCCAGCGAAATGGCGTTCAAGATCGCGGGCAGCATGGGCCTCAAGGAAGCCGTCCAGAAGGGCAGCCCCGCCATTCTCGAGCCCGTGATGCGCGTCGAGGTCACCACCCCCGAGGAGTACATGGGTGACATCATCGGTGACCTGAACAGCCGCCGCGGCCAGATTCAGGGCATGGAAGCCCGTGGCAACGCGCAGATCGTGAAGGCCTTCGTGCCCCTCTCCGAGATGTTCGGCTACGCCACCGACATGCGCTCCAAGACCCAGGGCCGCGCCAGCTACTCGATGTTCTTCGACCACTACACCCAGGTGCCGAACAACCTCGCGCAGCAGCTGATGAAGAAGTAAGCGCTCCGGCCCGGCCGGGCCAGGCGAGAAGAAGCGTCCCCCATCGGGGGCGCTTTTTCGTTCACCTTCCGAATGCGGCTTGGGTCGATGCTCTAGCCTGCCTCCATGAGTATGCCCACCCCTACCCCAGCTCCCCGTCCTGCTCGCCTGGGTCTAATCACGACCCCGCTGCTGATCAGCTTGATCTACAACGCCATTTCTCTGCTGACCCTGCCCTTCTCGGGGCCGACGATCCGGCAGGTGCTGGCTGACCTCTCGGAAGTGACGGGCGGCCCGGCCTTGCAGATCAGCGAGGCGCAAATTCAAACGGTGCTGTGGCTCTCGTTCGCGCTGACCTCCGCGCTGGTGCTGTGGCTGTACGCCACCCGGCGGGCGGTGCTGGAGGGACGGCGCTGGGGGTGGGTGTCCGGCCTGGTGATCGCGGTGCTGAGCCTGCTCGTCGTGCCGTTCGGCACCGTGTTGGGACTGATCATGCTCTTCGGCCTCTTCGATCGTGAGGTGCAGGCGTACCTGCGGCGTTAGGAGGGGGCAGGAGGCCGGGGCTTGCAGCCTCGGCCCGGATTCGGTACCCTGACAAGTCGGTGCGGCGGATGACTCCGGTCCCCCCGCAACGTGCCAGCAAGGCGGGACACTGCCCTGGCGGGAATCAACCCAATGTGGGAGTGCGCCCACAGGCCCGATCAAAGGGTCACTTTGGCGTGCCCACCCACCGCTTGGAGGAACAGAACATGGCAAAAGGAACGTTTGAGCGGACCAAGCCCCACGTGAACGTGGGCACCATCGGGCACGTCGACCACGGCAAGACCACCCTGACGGCCGCGATCACCTTCACCGCCGCTGCG